>CADEEX010000145.1:6492-9506 GCA_902826465.1 uncultured Acidobacteriota bacterium | reverse complement strand
GCCCAGTACCAACCCGACGTATCCAGTGCCAACGACAGCGATTTTCATTTCACAATAAGATACTGACTCGGAAAGACTTAGACAAGTGCGAGTCCTCATCGATTATCGCGCCGCGCTGCGCGAGCGCTCCGGCGTCGGCGAATATGCACACCGTCTCGCGCAGGCGTTGCTGAAGTGGCGTGCAACACGGCGCACAACCGATCCGCTGCTCGATCTGACACTGTTTTCGAGCTCGTGGAAGGATCGACTCGTGGCAGACGACGAGCTGTCTGGCGCGGCGATTGTTGATCGGCGCATTCCGGTGCGCGTGCTGAATCTGGCGTGGCATCGTGCTGAATGGCCGACCGCTGAGCAGCTGGCCCACCGTTCGTTCGACGTCGTGCATTCGTTGCACCCGCTGCTGATTCCGGCGCGCCAGGCCGCGCAGGTGATCACGATTCACGACCTGAACTTCCTGCAGCATCCCGAACGGACGCGCGCCGAAATTCGCCGCGACTATCCGGCACTGGCCCGCGCGCATGCCCATCGCGCCGATCGCATCATCGTGGTATCGGCCTTCACGGCGAGCGAAACGACGCGCCTGCTCGGCGTCGAGCCGAATCGGATCAGCATCTGCTCGCCGGGCGCTCCGGCGTGGGCGCCCCGAGCCACTGCGCCCGACCCGGGATATCTGCTGTTCTTTGGCACCCTTGAGCCGCGGAAGAACCTTGGCGCGCTGCTCGACGCCTACGAAACGCTGCGCATGCGACGTCGCGACGTTCCTGAGCTCGTCGTCGCCGGCAAGGCCACCGAGCAATCGGGCGAGTGGCTCGCGCGCATCAATCGCGCCCCGCTGGCCGGCCACGTGCGGCACATCGGCTACGTCGCGCCGGATGGCCGCCAGGCGCTTTACGCCGGGGCCCGTCTGTTGGTGCAGCCGTCGCACGAAGAAGGGTTCGGCCTGCCGGTGCTCGAGGCGATGACTGTGGGGGTGCCGGTGGTGGCCGCCAATCGCGGCGCACTGCCGGAGGTGCTGGGCGACGCCGGGTTGCTGGTTGATACCAGTGACCGCGACGAGTTCGCCGCCGCGCTGGCCCACGTGATCGACGACGCCGGACAGGCGGAACGCATGACGACCGCGGGATTCGCGCGGGCGAACGCGTTCACGTGGGAGCGAACGGCGATGCGTACCCTGGACGCGTATGGCCGCGCCATCGCCCATCGTCAGCAGGTACGTGCCGAACGCGGAGCGGCCTGACCTGTGCGCATCGGTATCGACGCCCGCGAGCTCACTGGCCACCCGACGGGGGTGGGCCGCTATCTGAGCGGGTTGCTGACGGAGTGGCTGGCGCCCGCCGCGACGCCGGCGCACGAGTTCGTGCTGTTTGCGCACCGGCCGCTGGCGGCGCCCGCGTTGCGATCACTCACGGTGTCGCACCGCATCATCGACGGCCAGGGCGGCACATGGTGGGAACAGCAGCAGCTGCGAGGCGCTGTGGCCCGTGAGCATCTCGACGTGTTCTTCGCGCCGGGGTACACCGCTCCCCTGTTCTCGTTCGTGCCCACCGTGGTGGCGATTCACGATGTGTCGTTTGCCGCGCATCCCGAGTGGTTCTCGCCTCGGGAGGGGGTCCGCCGTCGCCTGCTCACCCGCCGATCCGCGCACGCGGCGCGTGCCGTGATCACCATTTCGGCATTTTCGCGCGACGAGATCGTCCGTCTCCTCGGCCTGGCGCCGGCGAAAGTGCATGTGATTCCCCCCGGCGTGGACACGCCGTGGGATCCCGCCGTGTCGCCGGCCACGGCCGCCGGACCGGCCACCGAACCCCGAGCGCTCTTCGTCGGGTCGATCTTCAATCGTCGCAATGTGCCCGACCTGGTGGCCGCGATCACCGAGCTGCGACAGCGCCGGCCGGAGGTGTCGCTCGACCTCGTGGGCGATGACCGGAGCCATCCCGACATCGACGTGCCGCGACTCGTTGGCGACGCCGCGGGTGCGGTCCGCTGGCATCGCTATGTCAGCGAGGCGGAGCTCCACACCCTCTACGCCTCCGCCCGCGCCTTTGCCTTCCTGTCGGAGTACGAAGGACTGGGGTTGACGCCGCTCGAGGCGCTCTCGGTCGGCGTGCCGCCGCTGCTGCTCGATACGCCGATTGCGCGCGAAAGTTGCGGCGACGCCGCGTTGTATGTGCCGGCCCACGACATCGCGGCCACCGCCCTGGCGCTCGAGGCGCTGCTCTTCGACCCGCGTGTGCGTCAGCGGGTACTGGAGGCGGCGCCGGCCGTGCTCGGGCGGTATCAGTGGGCCGCGGCCGCCAGGCAGACGCTCTCGGTGATCGAGCAGGTGTCATGACGCGCCTGTCGATTGTGATCGTCAGCTACAACGCCAGCGCCGATCTTGACCGCTGCCTCACGTCGCTCGACGCCGCCTCGATTGCGCGCAGCGAGGTGGTGGTCGTGGACAACGCGTCCACCGACGACAGCCGGAGCATCGTGGCCAGACATCCGAACGTCCGGCTCATTGCGCTCGACGCCAACCGCGGGTTTTCGGCCGGCAACAACGTCGGTATTCGCGCCACGAGCGGCGAGCTGATTCTCCTGCTGAACAGTGACACGGTCGTCCCGCCGGGTGCCATCGAGACGCTGATGGCGGCGCTCGATGCACACCCCGACGTGGCCATCGCCGGCCCTCGGCTGGTAGACGGCAGCGGGCGCGCCGAGTGGTCGTTCGGCGACATGCTCGGCCCGATCGTCGAATGGCGGCGTCAACGCGTGATGAGGGCGCTGGCAGCTGGCCAGGAGCAGGCCCGGCGTGAGATTGAGCAACTGACCAGGCGCGAGCAGCGTCCCGACGGGGTGACCGGCGCGTGCCTGCTGGTGAGGCGGTGCGATGCCGAGGCGGTGGGGCTGCTCGACGAGCGCTTCTCGATGTATACCGAGGACGTCGACTTCTGCGCCTCGGTGCGAGCCCGCGGGCGAGAGGTGCTGTTCACGCCCAGCTGCGAGGTGGTTCACCTGCGCGGGCGGTCGGGTGT
>CADEEX010000145.1:0-6392 GCA_902826465.1 uncultured Acidobacteriota bacterium | reverse complement strand
CTAGAATGTGACCGTGCGCATCGGCATCGACGCGAGAAAGCTGCACGATTTCGGGATCGGCACTTACATCCGAAATCTGCTGCGGCAGCTCGCGCGCCTCGACCACGACACCGAGTTTGTATTGCTGACCCGTCCACAGGACGTGGCGGGCCTGGCGCAGCTTGGGCAGAATTTTCGTGTCGTCGCCGAGAGCGCTGGCAACTATTCGTTGGCCGAGCAGGTCAGGATTCCGATGGCGCTGAAACGCGAAGGCGTGACGCTGTTTCACGCGCCGCACTACGTGTTGCCGCCGCTGGTCCCGTGCCGGTCCGTGGTCACCATTCACGACTGTATTCACCTGATGTTTCCGCAGTATCTGCCGAACAAGCTGGCGCTGCGCTACGCCAAGACGTCCATCGCCATGGCAGCGCGACGCGCGACGCGGGTGATGACGGTGTCTGAAACCTCGAAACGCGACATCATCAGGTTTTTCGGCACGGCACCCGAGAAGATCGACGTCATCTACAACGCCTACGACGAACGCTTCGGCGATCAGCCGAGCGAGGAAGAGATCTGGCGCGTGCGCGAGCGGTATCAACTGCACGAAGACTTCGTGCTGTACGCCGGCAACGTCAAGCCGCACAAGAATCTCGAGCGGCTGATCGAAGCGTTTCACCTCGTGCGCGAACGCGGTCTCGATCACGTCAAGCTGGTGATTACCGGCGACGACATTTCGAAGTACGCGGCGCTCCGTCGCGCCGTGCACCAGCATCAGTTACACAAATACGTGCGCTTCCTCGGCTACCTTCCCGAAGGGACGCTGGCGGCGATGTACCGGCTGGCGAGCGTGTTCGTGTTCCCGTCGTTGTACGAGGGGTTCGGCCTGCCGCCGCTCGAGGCGATGGCCAGCGGCACACCGGTGGTCACCTCGAATGTATCGTCGCTGCCTGAAGTGGCCGGCGATGCGGCTATCCTCGTTGACCCTTACGACCCCTCGGCGATTGCCGACGGCATCTGTCGCGTGCTCACCGACGACGCGCTTGCCGACGACCTGCGGCGAAGGGGACTCGCGCGCGCCCGTCAGTTCTCGTGGGAAACCTCCGTGCAGCGCGTGCGCGAGATCTACCGCGAGGTGGGCGCCCTGTCTCCGGCACCGGTGGCTGCGCGCCCCCGTACCGATGGAGCGCCGCCGGCGTGAAGCTGGCCCTCGTTCACGACTGGCTGACGGGCATGCGTGGGGGCGAGAAGGCCCTCGAAGTGGTCTGCGAGCGCTTTCCGCACGCCGAGCTGTTCACGCTGCTCCACTGGCCAGGCACGGTGTCGCGCGTCATCGAGACGCGGCGCATTCACACGTCGTTCGTGCAGCGCCTGCCGCTCAGCCGCCGCCACTACCGTCAGTATCTGCCGCTGTTCCCGAGCGCCATCGAGCGGTTCCGTTTCGATCGGTTCGATGCGGTACTGAGCCTCAGCCACTGCGCCGCCAAGTCGGTGATCACGCCGCCGGGTGTTCCCCACCTCTGCTATTGCTTCACGCCGATGCGATACGCGTGGGACCAGTTCGACGCCTACTTCGGCCGCGAACGGCTTGGCGCGGTCGGCAGTACCCTGATGCGGCCGATCATGCAGCGCATGGCTCGGTGGGACCGGGAAACCGCGAACCGTCCGAGCCGCTATCTGGCTATTTCACACTACGTTGCGGGCAGGATCCGCCGATACTATAATCGCGAAGCCGACGTGCTATATCCACCGGTTCAGACCGAGTTCTACCACCCGGACGGGACCCCTTCCGAGGGGCACGCCCTCATCGTGTCGGCGCTCGTGCCTTACAAGCGAATTGACGTGGCCATGGACGCCTGCGTCCGCGCCGGGGTGCCGTTGAAGATTGTGGGCAGCGGCCCCGATCGCCGCGGGCTCGAGCGTATCGCCACGCCAAACACCGAGTTCCTCGGTCGCCTCTCAGACGAGGCCGTGCGCGACATGTATCGCCGCGCGTCGGTGGTCCTTCTTCCTGGCGAAGAAGACTTCGGTATTGTGCCGCTCGAAGCGCAGGCGTGCGGCCGGCCTGTGGTGGCGCTGGGTCGCGGTGGCGCACTCGAGACCGTCATTCCAGGCACGACCGGTGTTCTGGTGAACGACGCCTCAGCTGAAGCGTTTGCCGAAGGCATCGTCGAGGCCATGGCCACGCGCTACGACAGCGCCGCTATCCGTCAGCACGCCGTGCAGTTCGATCGCGAAATGTTCGGCGACCAGATCGAGTCGTTCGTGAACGCGATGGACGGAAAGGCGCAGCGGTCGTGATTCGCCACAACCGGCTGCTCGTCACCTTTCATGTCCTGTCGGACGCCGCACTGGGCCTGACGGCGTTCATCATGGCCTACGCCTTCCGCTTCTACGCGGGCCTGATCCCGATTACGCGCGGACTTCCGCCGTTGCGCCAGTACGTCAACGTGCTGCCGTTCATCGCGGCGGTCGTGCCGCTCGGCTTCTATCTGCAGGGGCTCTATCGTCTGCGCCGCGGCGGTTCACGCGTTGACGACTTCTTTGCGGTGTTCGTCGGCAGCATCCTGGCGGTCATGTTCGGCATTGTCGCCACCCTCTACGTGCAGACCTACTTCGCCACCAGCGAAGCGAAGGACGCCGGCGCGTTCGCAGTGTCGCAGCTGGTGTGGGGCATCTTCCTGGTGCTGAACGTGGCGCTCACGTTCGCGTCGCGCGAACTGATGCGCGAAGTGCTCGAGCGCCGCTGGCGCGCCGGCATTGGCCTCAAGCGCATCCTGATTGCCGGGTCAGGCGATCTGGGCCGCCTGGTGGCCGACAAGATCCTCGAACACCGCGAACTCGGCTATCAGATCATCGGCTTCGTTGACGACCGTGCGTCGGGCGATCACCTCGGCTACCGCGGCCTGCCGCTGCTTGGCACCATTGATGATGCGGCCGAGATTGCGGCGCGCGAAGCGATCGATCACCTCTATGTGGCGCTGCCGCCGGAACAGCACGTCCGGATGATCGAGCTGCTGGCAAGCACGGCGCGCGAGATGGTGGACGTGAAGGTCGTCCCCGATCTGCTGCAGGTGATTGCGCTCCGTGCCCGTCTCGAAGACCTCGATGGCATTCCGGTCATCAACGTCAACGACGTCCCGCTTCAGGGTTTCAACTCCATCATCAAGCGCAGCTTCGACATCGCGATCTCCGGCGTCGCGCTCACCGTGCTGGCGATCCCGCTGGGCCTGATTGCGCTGGCGGTGAAGATGTCGTCGAAGGGACCGATCCTGTTCAGCCAGGAACGGATGGGCCTCGACGGGAAGTCGTTCACCATCGTGAAGTTCCGGTCGATGGACGACAACGCCGAGCGCGCCACGGGGCCGGTGTGGGCCGTGGAAGACGACCCGCGGGTGACGCCGCTCGGACGGTTCCTGCGTCGTTCGAATCTCGACGAACTCCCGCAGCTGTGGAACGTGCTCAAGGGCGACATGTCGCTCGTGGGGCCGCGTCCGGAGCGGCCGCACTTCGTCGAGCAGTTCAAGCACAAGATTCCGCAGTACATGCTGCGTCACAAGGTGAAGGCCGGACTCACCGGCTGGGCGCAGGTCAATGGCTGGCGCGGCAACACGCCGCTCGAGAAGCGGATCGAGTACGACTTGTATTACATCGAGAACTGGTCGGTCCGGCTCGATCTCAAGATCATGTGGCTGACGCTGCTCAAGGGCTTCTTCCACAAACACGCTTACTGACGACCGGACACCTTCCTTTATGAAAAAACGCGTAGTGATTACCGGCGCCGCCGGCTTCATCGGGTCACACCTTTCGGAAACGCTGCTCGACCGCGGCTACGACGTGATCGGCATCGACAACCTGCTCACGGGTGATACCGCGAACATCGCGCACCTGGCGAACCACGACCTTTCGATGGATTCAAGGTCGCCCCGAGCGTCGTCGAGGGGCGACTTCACCTTCATCAAGCACGACGTCACCAACTACATCTACGTGGAAGGCCCGGTCGACTATGTGCTGCACTGGGCGAGCCCGGCCAGCCCGATCGACTACCTCGAGCTGCCGATTCCCACGCTCAAGGTCGGCGCACTCGGCACCCACAAGGCGCTCGGTCTGGCCAAGGCCAAGAACGCCGTGTTCGTGATCGCCTCCACATCTGAGGTGTATGGCGACCCGCTCGAGCATCCGCAGAAGGAAACCTACTGGGGCAACGTCAATCCGGTGGGCCCGCGCGGTGTCTACGACGAGGCCAAGCGCTTTGCCGAGGCGATGACGATGGCGTATCACCGCTATCACGGCCTCGACACCAAGATCGTCCGCATCTTCAACACCTACGGGCCGAGAATGCGCCTGAACGACGGGCGTGCGGTGCCGGCGTTCATGTCGCAGGCGCTCCGGAATGAGGACGTCACCATCTTCGGCGACGGCTCGCAGACGCGCAGCTTCACCTACGTGACCGATCTCGTGGACGGCATCATCCGGCTGATGCTGTCGAAGGAGAACGATCCGATCAACATCGGCAATCCGCGCGAGATGACGATCAAGGAGATTGCCGAAACGATCATCAGGATGACCGGATCGACGAGCAAGCTGGTGTACCGTCCGCTGCCGACCGACGATCCGAAGATTCGTCAGCCTGACATCACGCGCGCGCGCACGCTGCTCGGATTCGAGCCGAAGGTGCCGCTCGAGGAAGGGCTCGTGCACACCATCGAGTACTTCCGCACCAAGATCTGATGTTCGAGGCCGCGCTCTTCCAGGTAGACGACGACGCCAGGCTGTTCATCTCGCCGGCGATCAACGACTGGGCCACCGTGTCGCCGCACAACGTCGACACGGTGATCGATCTGGAAGGCGGACTCGACGGCTGTATTCCGACGGTCCCGAATCGCTGCCTGTACGTCTACTTCCCCATCTTCGACGAAGACCTGCCGGTGCTGGCGAAGCTGCACGCGCTGGCCCGCATGGGCGCGTCGCTCATCCGCGACGGGCACATTGTGCTGTCGCACTGCGGCATGGGCTACAACCGCTCGGCGCTCGTCGCCGGCCTGATTCTCACCGAACTCGGCATGTCGGGCACTGACGCGGTCACGCGTCTACGCGATCGGCGGCCTGGTGCGCTCTTCAACGATCGCTTTGCGGAGTACCTCGCTTCCGTGAATCCCAATCTGCCATCGTTGCGGGAACTGCCCCCGACCGGCGACTAGGAACACTGCTGTGACAACTGGGGCCATCAACCCGCGCGCTGATCGCACGTTCTACATCCTCAACGGGCTGCTGTCGACCGCAGCCACGGCGTTCATCGCCTACATTCTGCTGCGCGACGTCTCCGGCGACGGTACCGACCTGTCGTTCCTGCCGGCCCTGAACGCCGTACTGAACGCATCGTCGGCGCTCTGCCTGGTGCTGGGCTATGTGGCGATTCGCCGCCGCGCCATTCAGGCACACCGGACGCTGATGGTGACGGCGTTCGCCCTGTCGGCCGTGTTCCTGGTGGGATACCTGACGTACCACTCGGTGCATGGCGACACGCCGTACACCGGTACCGGCGCGATGCGGACCGTGTACTTCGCGATCCTCATCAGTCACATATTGCTGTCGATGACCGTGGTGCCGCTGGCGCTCACCTCGTTCTACTTTGCCTACACCAAGTCGTTCGCCCGCCATCGACGGCTGAACCGCGTATTCCTGCCGATGTGGCTGTACGTGTCGGTCACCGGCGTGGTGATCTACTTCCTGCTGCGGGCCTGACAAGAAATTCGCCACGAAGTGTCTTCCTGTCTTGGTGGCGTTTGTTCTATCGCGTCAGCTTGCGGTACTTGATGCGGTGCGGTGTGTCCGCAGCCGTCCCCAGGCGACGCCTGCGGTCGGCTTCGTAGTCCTGGTAGTTCCCTTCGAACCACGTCACCTGACTGTCGCCCTCGAACGCCAGGATGTGCGTGGCGATGCGGTCGAGGAACCACCGGTCGTGGGAGATGACGACGGCGCAGCCGGCGAAATTGAGCAACGCCTCTTCCAGCGCCCGCAGCGTGTCCACATCGAGATCGTTGGTCGGTTCGTCGAGGAGCAGCAGGTTGCTGCCGCGCTGCAGCAGCTTCGCCAGATGGACGCGATTGCGTTCGCCGCCCGAGAGCGTGCCGACCTTGCGCTGCTGTTGCGCCCCCTTGAAGTTGAACCACGACACGTAGGCGCGCGCGTTCACCTTCTTCTTGCCAAGTTCGAGCTCGTCGTTGCCGCCTGAAATCTCGTCGTAGACGCTCTTGTCGGCACCGAGTGCATCGCGACTCTGGTCCACGTAGCCAACCTGCACGGTGTCGCCAATTCTCAGCGTGCCTCCGTCGGGTTTCTCCTGCCCCGTGATCATGCGGAACAGCGTGGTCTTGCCGGCGCCGTTCGGGCCGATGACGCCGACGATGCCGCCG
>CADEEX010000144.1 GCA_902826465.1 uncultured Acidobacteriota bacterium | reverse complement strand
GGATCAAGAATTGCCACACCATCAAGAAGGCGCGCGGCTGGCTCGAGGCGCACGATGTGTCGTATCAGTTTCACGATTACAAGTCGGCTGGCGTCGCACGCGGCCCTCTCGAGCGCTGGGTGCGCGACCACGGCTGGGACACGGTGCTCAACCGCGCGGGCACCACGTTCAAGAAGCTGCCGGAGGGCGACAAACAGGGGCTGAACGACAAGAAAGCGATGGCCTTGATGCTCGCGCAGCCGTCGATGATCAAGCGGCCGATTCTCGAGATCGGCAATCAGTCGTACGTTGGCTTCGACGCCGACCGCTACGCGTCTCTATTCAAGGGATGACAGGGACGGCCACCGAGACACCGAGGCACAGAGAACTATTTTGCATCTCTGTGTCTCCGTGCCTCGGTGGCAGCTGCTCACCGCAACCGGACGACGAACCTGCCTCGCGCCGCGCCCTTCAGCAACGTGTCGAATGCCCTCGGCAGATCCTCCATCCCGATTTCCTCGGTCATCTCCGCCAGACGCCCCGGCGTCATGTCGTGTGAGAGACGCCGCCACACGTCGAGACGTGTGGCCATCGGACACATGGCCGAGTCGATGCCGAGGAGCTTGGCACCACGCAGGATGAACGGCAGCACCGTCGTCTTCAGCTCGGTGCCACCGGTCAGGCCCGAGCAGGCAATCGCACCGTTGTAGAGCATCGAGCGGGTCAACCAGGCGAGCGTGTCACCACCAACGGGATCGATGGCGCCGGCCCACATGGCCTTCTCGAGCGGCCGGGTTCCCATCTGCAGCGTGTGCCTCGACAGCACCGTGGTCGCCCCGAGCGAGCGCAGGTAGTCGTGCGCCGAGTCTTTCCCGGTCAGCGCTGTGACCGCATAGCCGCGCGCGGCCAGCACCTGCACACCCAGGCTGCCGACGCCACCGGTGGCGCCGGTCACAATCACCGGACCGCTGGCGGGAGTCAGGCCGTTGCGCTCGAGTTCGACCAGCGACAACGCCGCGGTGAACCCAGCCGTGCCGATCGCCATCGCATCCCGAAGCGACAGCCCGTCAGGCACCGGTACCACCCACTCCGCCGGCACGCGCACGAATGACGCATAGCCACCGTCGTGCGCCACACCCAGGTCGTAGCCGGTGACCAGCACCGGATCGCCGACCGTGAATCGCGCGTCCGCGCTCGACAGCACCGTGCCCGAGACGTCGATCCCGCCAACGAGCGGGAAGCGACGCATGATCTTGCCGGTGCCCGTCCCGGCCAGGGCGTCCTTGTAGTTGACGCTCGAGTACGCCGCCTTGATGACGACATCGCCCGCACTCAACTCATCGAGCGCCACGTCGGTGAGGCGGCCTCGTACCTGGCCGCCCTCATCGAACACACGAAACGCGGGGAAACGATCGGTCATCGCTGGCTGGGTGCTGGCGTCGGCGCAGGAGGCGCCGGGGCCGTCGGGTCTGGCGGCCGCTGCAGATCTGACAGCGGAAGCGTGTTCACGCCGTCGATGATCTTGGCATAGGCCCGCGTCATCGCTTCGATGCCGGTCCACGGCACCGTGTCGTCGGTTTCGTGGTCGGAGTGGAAGAACATGTTGTAGTCCGACCCCTGCACCCCAGGCACGAATGGCCACAGACGGCTCATTTCACCACCGGGCGCCGCGCGCTCCGGGTTGGCGTAGGTCGCGACGCCGAAGTCGCGGAACGCCTTCACCGCAATGTCCTGCAGCTTCGGCCGGCGTGGCCCCCCGGCGTACCACAGCACCGCCGTCGTCGTGTTTGCCTTCCGGATCTGCGGGCCGAAGAGGTACGTCTGAATCGTCGCCGTGTGCTCGGCGTTGATGAACAGCGCGGTCTTCGCGAACAGCTCGTCACGATGCTCGAACAGATAGTTGCCGCTGTAGTTGCCGCTGTTATGGTGCCCGCTGGTGCCAATGAACACCATCGTGCGTCGGCGCTGCGCACGCGGGATCTTCGAGTAGTACTCGGCAAGCCCCACCGTGGTGGCCACGCCCGACCCGTTATCGGTGGCCGATTCGAACCAGCCGTCGCGATGACCGAGCACATAGATCGTTTCGTCGGTGGCACCAGGCAGCGTGCCCCACACCGTCGCTGTTTTGCGGCCGGGCTCCATCTTCACATCGAGCATCAGTTTCAGCTTCGGTGGCTGCGCACCCGCCTTGCCGATCAGGTCGCGCACCAGGTAGCCGTCGTTCATGCCGAGCGAGAACGTCGGCACCGCGGTATTGGTCGGGTAGAACTGCGTGCGCACGTTGCCGGGCAGCAGAACAACGACGAAGATCGCGCCAGCGCCTTTCGACTCGGCGTAGCGCACGGCGTTCTCGGCCGTGCCGGTGTGACGCCACGATCCGAGCAGCGGCTCGCTGGCAAAGAACACCGCCTTACCGCGCACGTCGCGACCGATGTAGTCGGCCTCGCTTCCGGTGCCGAGCCACATCGCGTCGAGCTCGACGCCGGCCGGGCCGGTGGCCTTCGTGCCGTAGGCCGGTTGCGCCGTGTCGAGGCTGAGCGACTTGCCGCCGGCAGACGCCACCGCGCTCCACGACTGCGGCATCCACTGCGGCACCATGTCAAACGTCTGCAGCCGCACGTCTGACAGCCCGAACTCCTTGAACTTCGCCAGCCACCACTGCTGGCTCTCGTCGTCGGCCGACGTGCCAATGATGCGCCCCCAGAACTGCGGATGACCGGCGTCGCGATAGCGGCGCGACATCGCCGTCTGATCCTTCACGTACTGATGGAGCTTCCTGCCGTCGATGGCGGCGTACTTCCTGTTCTCCGCCGAGAGCGGCCACGACAGCAGCCCGTCTTCCAGTTCGTAGAGCTTGTCGGCGGGGGCAAGAAATGTCGGAATGGGCGACGCCGGTGCCGCGGGCGCGGCGGGCCCCTGCGCACGACCCAGCAATCCCACGGACGCCACCACGCCCGCCGAAGACGCCAGCGCAACGATCAGGGTTCGCACCCGCCCGCCCCTGCGCCGCCGTGTCACTGCTGACCTCCGGTGGACGCGCGGCCGGCGTCAACGCGAATGATGCCCACGTTGTTTTCGATCGTCATTGTGGTGCCGAATGGCTTCGACAGGGCCTGAAGGCGCGTGAGAATCTTCTGCGCCATGGCCGGCGACGGCTGCCGCGGCACACCGAGCTGCGAGATCGGTCCGTCCCAGGCGCCACTCGTCGGATAGAGACGAATCTCGACCAGACGCCCCTTGTCGTAATGGCTCTGTGCGACGACGCTCTCGAAGTTGATCGCACGCAGCCCGGCTGACACGCGCACATCAATCTGGTCGTCCTTGACCGAGCTGTCCTGACGCCACGAACCTGACATCAGCGCCGCGTCCATGTGCTGCCACTGGTAGTAGAACTCGCCCAGACCGTAGTAGATCGGCTTGCCCTTGTAGATCTCGATGCCGCGAAGCACGTGCGGCCCATGACCAACGAATACGTCGGCGCCGTTGTCGATCGACTTGCGCGCCAGCTCCATCAGGAAGTCCGGTGTCTGATCCTCGTAGAGCCACTGCTGCGCCGTCACCGGCCCTTGATGGCAATGGCAGGTGGCGATCATGAATTCCGAGAGGACCTTGCCGTTGCGGATGCTGCGCAGGTTCTCGGCCAGATCTTCCCTGTTCATCTCGAAGCTGCGCGTGCCGGGCGTGCCGACCTTGTACCAGACGCCAAGGAACTGCACGCGGTCGGCTGGTTCCGACGCCGCGTCTGGCAGCACCGTCGTGTTGGTGGTGCCCGCGGGGGGCGTGTAAGTGGAGCGTCGCACGGCCTTGATCGCGTTCAACTGTTCCTGCGTCACGTGGTAGAACACGGTGTAGTTCAGCGCGTTCATGCCAGGCCTGCCGCCAATGTTGCCCTCGCGGTAGGTCGCCCCCGACGGATTGCCGGCCTGATTCGGCGTGTGAATCGCGACCAGCCCCACGCGTCCCTTCGGACTGTCGTAGTAGGCCGGTGCCCTGGCTTCCTGCAGATTGCGCCCAGTGCCGGCGTGGATAATTCCCGCGGCATCGAGCTGCGCCATCGTCGTGAACATGCCGTCGCGGTCGGAGTCGAAGACGTGGTTATTGGCGCGGTTCATGATGTCAAAGCCCATGGCTTTCAGGCCCGGCGCCACTTCCTTATCGCCCATCATGCCGCGCAGCGGCCCGTCGAACTCGTCGAGGTTGCCGAGATTGCCTTCCATGTTGCCAAAAGTGACGTCGGCGTCTTTCAACAGCTTGAAGATGTTCTGGAACTCCGGTGCGTCGAGGCTGGCACCGGTCCGCTTCACCATCACGTCGCCGACGCTGGTCAGCGTGAACGGCGCCTGAATCTTCAATGCCAGGTTGGCGGCCGCGTCACGGGGGGCTGGCTCGGTCGGCACCGTGAAGCGCTGCCCCGACTGCGTGTTCTGCCCATGACCGACGATGGTCAGTGCGACAACGAAGACCGCGCTGACACACAGAGGAAACCGGTACTGCATGGTGTGCTCCTGCTTGTTACTCGGCGCCGACGCCGAGATAGACACGAACCTTCTCATCCCTGAACAACGCGTCGGCCCTGGGCTCCGCCTTGAGCAGCGAGACCACAATGCCTGCGAGAAACGCCGCCGCCATCGACACGATTGCGGGATTGCGCAGCGGCACAATCGCCGACGGCGCATGAAACAGATCGACCATCACCGTTGGACTCAACACGATCAAGCCGACGGAGAGCACAGCGCCGGTGACAATCGACGCCACCGCGCCAGCGGTCGTGAACCGCCGCCAGACAATGGAGAGCAGCAGCGGCGGAAAGTTGGCGCTGGCCGCGACGGCGAACGCCAGGCCGACCATGAAGGCGACGTTCTGTCCCTTGAACGCCACGCCGAGCAACACCGCCACGATCCCGAAGACCACGGTGGCGAGTCGCGCCACGCGCACCTGCTCCGCCTCGGTTGCGACACCCTTCCGGATGACGTGCAGGAAGATGTCGTGCGACAGCGCGCTGGCGCCAGCCAGGGTCAGGCCGGCAACCACGGCGAGGATGGTCGCGAACGCGACAGCGGCGATGAACCCCAGAAACGGCGTGCCGCCGAGGAGTTCGGCGATGAGCGGCGCCGCCATGTTGCCGCCGCGATCCATGGCGATGATCACCTCGCGGCCGACCAGCGCCGAGGCGCCGAAGCCCACAATCGGAATGATCAGATAGAAGTAGCCGATGAATCCGGTGGCGTAGACCACCGAGAGCCGCGCCGAGCGAGAGTCCGGCACCGTGTAGAAACGCATCAGGATGTGCGGCAGGCCGAGCAGACCGAACATCAGCGCCAGGCCGAGGGAGATCGCCTCGATCGGATCCGTGACCAGCCCTCCGGGCTGGAGCGCCGCTTCGCCGTAACGAACCGCCACGGCGCGATAGAGCGCGCCGATCGAGAAGTGGAACTCGCTGAGCACGAGCACACTGAGCACCGTGACACCGAACAGCAGCAGCACCGCCTTGATGATCTGCACCCAGGTGGTCGCGATCATGCCGCCGAACAGCACATAGGCGAGCATGACGCCGCCGACGATGATGACCGCCTGGTTGTAGGGGATGCCGAACATGAGCATCACGAGATTGCCGGCCCCGACCATCTGGGCGATCGTGTAGAAGAGCAGCGTCAGAATGCCGCCGAAGGCTGCGGCAATGCGCACGGGCGTCTGGCGCAGCCGGAAGGCGACGACATCCGCAAACGTGAACTTGCCCAGATTCCTCAGCGGCTCGGCAATCAGGAACATCAGCGCCGGCCAGCCCACCAGCCAGCCGGTGGCATAAATCATCCCGTCGTAGCCACTGAGCGCGACCAAACCGGTGATGCCGAGAAACGACGCGGCGCTCATGTAATCACCGGCCAGCGCCAGGCCGTTCTGAAACGGGCTGACACTCCGCCCGGCGGCAAAGAACTCGGCCGCCGACTTCGTCCGCCGCGCGGCCCAGTAGGTGACCACCAGCGTGAGGGCCACGATCGACAGGAAGAACAGAATCGCAGGGAGCGTTGGCGTGCCGAGGGAGCTTTGCATGTGGGTATCAGTCGGCGCTCAACGAATCTGATCGCGCAGGCGGCGCACTTCGGGGTCGTAGTGACGATTCGCCCAGATCACGTAGGCGGCGGTAATGACCCACGAGAGCAGGATCACCATCACACCGAGGACGATCCCGAGCGTGCCGTCGCCGACTCGCATCGACAGCAACGGTTTGTTCGTCGCCACCAGCAGGATGAACCCGTAGTAAACGACGAACAGGACAAACGTGAGCAGCATCGACGCGCGCCAGCGACGCGCGACCAGGCGCTTGAACGCCGGCGACTCGAGCACGGCGGTAATGTCGGGATGATTCATCCCAGCACCGGCATATGGAAATCGGCCCCGGAGCGGATGCCGGTGGGCCAGCGCGCCGTAATCGTCTTCAGCCGCGTGTTGAACCGGACGCCCTCGGGCCCGTGCACATAGTGATCCCCGAACAGTGAGCGCTTCCAGCCACCAAACGAGTGGAACGCCATCGGCACAGGAATCGGCACGTTCACACCGACCATGCCCGCCTTCACGCCATTCGCGAAGGCGCGGGCCGAGTCGCCGTCGCGCGTGAAGATGGCGGTGCCGTTGCCGAACTCGTGGTCGTTCACCAGCGCCAGCGCCGCATCGAAGTTCGGTACACGCACCACAGACAGCACCGGTCCGAAGATCTCTTCGCGGTAGATGCGCATCGACGACGTCACCCGATCGAACAACGTCGCGCCAATGAAGAAGCCGTCTGACACGAGCGGTGCGTCACGACCATCGGTGACCAGCTGCGCCCCTTCGGCAATGCCAAGGTCGATATAGCCGCGCACCTTGTCGCGGTGCTGCGCGGTCACGAGCGGGCCCATCTCGGCCCCCTGCACGTCGCCGGCGGCCACCCGCAGCGTCCTCAGCCGCGTCTTCAGGCGGTCGACCAGCGCGTCGGCCAGGCGGTCGCCCACGGCCACGGCTACGGAGATGGCCATGCAGCGCTCACCCGCCGACCCGTAGGCGGCGCCGATCAGGGCATCGACGGTCTGATCGAGGTCGGCATCGGGCATCACCACCATGTGGTTCTTCGCGCCGCCGAGCGCCTGCACGCGCTTGCCGGCCGCCGTGCCGCGCGTATAGACATACTCGGCAATCGGCGTCGAGCCGACAAAGCTGATGGCCTGCACGTCCGGATGATCGAGCAGCGCGTCGACCGCTTCCTTGTCGCCATTGACGACGTTGAAGACACCGTCGGGTAATCCGGCTTCCTTCAGCAGCTGCGCCATCTCGAGACCGAGCGACGGATCCTTCTCGCTCGGCTTGAGGATGAAGGTGTTGCCGCACGCCAGCGCCACCGGGAACATCCACATTGGCACCATCGCCGGGAAATTGAAGGGCGAAATGCCGGCCACCACACCGAGCGGCTGACGGATTGAATAGCTGTCAACGCCCGCGCCCACCTCTTCGCTGTATTCCCCCTTGAGGAGCTGCGGTATCCCGGTCGAGAACTCGACCACTTCAGTGCCGCGCTGCATCTCGCCCTTCGCGTCGGACAGCACCTTGCCGTGCTCGGAGGTGATGATTCGCGCGAGCCGGTCGATGTCGCGCTCGAGCAGTTCGCGGAAGCGATTCATGATGCGGGCGCGGCGGAGCGGCGTCGCCTTCGCCCACTGCGGCCACGCAGCGGCAGCGGACGCGACCGCGCGATTCACATCCGCCGTGCTCGCCAGCGCCACCTGTCGCGCACGAGCGCCGGTGGCAGGGTTGAACACATCGCCACGCCGTGCCGACTGCCCTCGGTCGAGCTTGCCGTCGATGAAGTGAACGACCGTATCTGTGGCAGCTGACGGATGACCCTGTGACTCGAGCGTGGACGGGTGGGACGTGGACATGAACGGACTCCTACGCGTAGACCTCGCGGTACAACGTCGCGATCTCGTCGGACGTCGGCACGCGCGGATTGTTCTGGGGCGATCCCGATGCCAGCGCCTGCGCGGCCATGGTCGGAATCGCGGCAAGATAGCGATCTTCGGCAATGCCATACCGCTGCGGCGACGGCACCTGCAATTGGCGGTTGAGGTCGTAGAGCCCGGCCACCAGCGCGTCGATCGCCGCGGCGTCAGACTCCTGCGACGTGGCGAGCCCCATGGCTCGGGCACAGTCGGCGTAGCGCTCGCTGGCGGCACCGGCTGAGAACGCCGTCACCGCTGGAAGCAGCATGGCGTTCGACAACCCATGCGGCACGTGGAAGAACACGCCGATCGGCCGGCTCATGCCGTGCACGAGCGCGACGCTGGCATTCGAAAACGCCATGCCCGCGAGCGTCGCCGCGAACATCATCGCTTCGCGTGCGCGGATGTTGTGCGGTTCGTGAAAGGCGGTCGGCAGTTCCTGCCAGATGGTCTTCATCGCCTGCAGCGCGAACGCGTCCGAGAAGCGGTTGGCCTTGCGGCTGACATACGCCTCAATCGCATGCGTCAGCGAATCGACACCCGTATCCGCCGTCAACCGCTTCGGCATCGTCATCGACAGCTGGTAGTCGACGATGGCGGCGGAGGGCAGCAGCGGCGCGCCGGCGATGAGCATCTTCTCGCCCTTTGCCGAATCGATGATGACGGTGAAGCGTGTCACCTCAGAACCGGTGCCGGCCGTTGTCGGGATCGCGATGTGCGGTGGACAGGGGCGCGGAATGGCATTCGGGACCTTGTAGTCGCGGCAGTGGCCATCGTTGGCCGCCAGCATCGCGATCGCCTTGGCGGTGTCGATCGGGCTGCCGCCGCCGATGCTGATCAGGCTGTCGTGCCCACCGTCCTTGAACACCCGCACGCCGGCGTCAATCACATCGCTAGTCGGGTCGGCCACCGTGTCCGAGAAGATCGCGGCGTGAATGCCCGCCTTGCGCAGATGCTCGAGCAACTGCGCCGGTGGTCCCTGCGTGAGCATGAACGGATCGGTGACGATCATCGGACGTGCGCATCCGAGCCGTGTGACGACCGACGGGACGTCGCCGAGGAGGTCGGCGCCGAACTTGATGATGGGTGGAATGAGGATGTCGGCGGCCATGAATACCCTGCGCTACGCTTCCCTATCTCTTCTTGGTGTGATCAGCCGGGCGCTTCTCGATGAAGGCGGTCATGCCCTCCTTCTGCCCGTCGGTGGCGAACGAGGCATGGAACAGCCGACGCTCGAAGCGAATGCCTTCCGCCATGCTGGTTTCGTAGGCGCGGTTCACCGACTCCTTGGCCATATAGACCGCCGTGCGCGAGAACGAGGCGATGTGTTGCGCCGTGGCGACCGCTTCGTCAACCAGTGACGCGGCGGGAATGATGCGCGCCACCAGCCCCATGCGCTCGGCCTCAATGGCGTCGATCATCCGGCCGGTCAGAATCATGTCCATCGCCTTCGACTTGCCGATGAAACGCGGCAGCCGCTGCGTGGCGCCGGCGCCAGGCAGGATACCGATCGTGATCTCGGGCTGGCCGAACCGCGCGGTTTCCGCGGCCAGAATGAAATCGCACATGAGCGCCAGTTCGCAGCCGCCGCCGAGCGCATAGCCGGCCACCGCCGCAATGATCGGCTTGCGGCACCGCGTAATCCGCTCCCACGTGGTCGTGATGAAGTCGGCGAGGTAGACATCCGTGAAC
>CADEEX010000143.1:7660-9701 GCA_902826465.1 uncultured Acidobacteriota bacterium | reverse complement strand
CACGTGCCGTCCGAACCCGACGACCGCGAGGCGCTCGAAACCTGGCTGGCTGAGCGTGCGGGCCGCAGGGTTCGGCTTGTAGTGCCGCAACGGGGGGAGAAGCGTGGTCTCGTGGATCTGGCCACACGAAATGCCGCGCTCGCCTACCAGTCGCGCATGAACCCGAATGCGACGGCGCAGCACGATGCACTCGAGACACTCCAGTCGGTACTGGGGCTGTCGGCCCTTCCGCGGCGGATCGAATGCTTCGACATCTCGACCATTCAAGGCAGCGAGACCGTCGCCTCGATGGTGGTGTGCGAAGACGGACGAATGAAGAAAGGGGAGTATCGGAAATACCGGATCAAGGGCACAGGGGCTGGGACGGCGGCCGCCCCCGACGACTTTGCTTCGATGAACGAAGTGGTCACGCGCCGCTACCGCAAGCTGCTCGAAGACGGGGGACCATTCCCAGACCTGGTGCTCATCGACGGTGGCAAGGGCCAGTTGAGCGCCGCCTACGCCGCGCTCGAAAGCCTTGGACTGGCCAACCTCGTCGCCGTCGGCATTGCGAAGAAGGAAGAGCTCCTGTTCACGCGCGAGCACGACGACCCGATTGCGCTCGTGACCAACGATCCGGCCCTTCTGATGCTGCAGCGAATCCGCGACGAAGCCCATCGCTTCGCGGTCACCTTTCATCGCACGGCACGGCGTCAGCGCGACCTCAGTTCCGAACTCGACCAGATTCCTGGCGTTGGCGCCAGACGACGTCGTACGCTGCTGACGCGATTCGGCAGTCTGGCGGGTGTGCGTCGTGCCACCCGCGAAGATCTGGCGGCCGTTGTCGGCGGCAAAGTGGCCGATGCCGTTCTTGCGTTTTTCGCAGCGCACACCTAAGCTGTACCCCCGTTGCCCGACATCGATATCGCCGGGATTTTCATTGCCTTCATCGTTCTCCTGTTTTCCCTGACGGTGCACGAAGCGGCGCATGCGTGGACCGCCGATCGACTCGGCGATCCGACCGCCAGATTGCTCGGCCGGGTGTCGTTGAATCCGATGGTGCACGCCGATCTCATTGGGACCATCGTCTTTCCGCTGATCGCGATGGTCAGCAGTGTCCCGCTGCTTGGCTGGGCCAAGCCGGTGCCGGTCAACGTGGCCCGGCTTGGACACCCGCGCCGCGATTTCGTGCTGGTGGCCGCCGCCGGCCCGCTCAGCAACCTTGTGATTGCGCTGGTGGCCGCCGTTGTCTGGCGCGTCCTCACCGGTGTGCCTCAGACCGGCGACGGACCGCAGATCGCGACGCCGCTGCTGCTGATTGCCTCGCTGGCCCTCACGCTGAACGTCATGCTTGCGGTGTTCAACATGATTCCGATTCCGCCCCTCGATGGCGGCAACGTGCTCAGCGGGCTGCTTCCCCGCCCGCTGGCGGCGACCTACAACGCCCTGATCCGGCCCTACGGATTCATCATTCTCTATGCCTTGATGCTCAGTGGCGCGCTCGTCTACATCGTCGGGCCGCCGGCAGGCTTCCTGATGTCGGTGTTGCGTGGATCCCGCTACTGACATGACCACTGCCCGCGCTCGCGTCGTGTCCGGCATGCGTCCTACAGGCCAACTGCACCTCGGACATCTGGTCGGGGCCCTGGGAAACTGGGTTGCGCTTCAGGACACCTACGACTGCTTCTATTTCGTCGCCGACTGGCATGCGCTCACCAGCGACTACGCCGACACCAGCAAGGTGTCGTCGTTTGCCTTCGAGAACGCCGCGGACTGGATTGGTGCCGGACTCGATCCCGAGCGCAGCACGCTGTTCATTCAGTCGCTGGTGCCTGAGCACGCCGAGCTGTTCCTGCTGCTCTCCATGGTGATTCCGGTGCCGTGGCTCGAACGCGTGCCCACCTACAAGGAGCAGCAGGAGAGTCTCAAGGACAAGGATCTGTCGGCACTCGGATTTCTCAGCTATCCACTGCTGCAGACGGCGGATGTGGCGATCTACGACGCGGCGTTCGTGCCGGTGGGCGAGGATCAGGTCGCTCACCTCGACCTTGCTCGAGAAGCG
>CADEEX010000143.1:0-7650 GCA_902826465.1 uncultured Acidobacteriota bacterium | reverse complement strand
TACCTCGAAGGCTCCGGCATCATCGTGCTGCCGGAGCCGCAGCCGCTGCTGACCTCGTTCGGCCGCCTACCGGGTCTTGATGGCGGCAAGAAGATGAGCAAGAGTCTCGGCAACACCATTCACCTCTCCGAGTCGCCCGACGAGGTGAAGAAGAAGGTGATGCGGATGTACACCGATCCCAAGCGCACCCGCGCCGATGTGCCAGGCACCGTCGAAGGCAATCCGGTGTTCACGTACCACGACGCCTTCAACCCGAATGTTGCTGAAGTGGACGACCTGAAAGCGCGTTACCGTGCTGGCAAGGTGGGAGACGTGGAGGTCAAGACCAAGCTCACCGCGGCGCTCAATACGCACCTGGCGCCGATTCGCGAGCGCCGCGCCGCTGCGCTGGCCAGGCCTGAGCAACTCAAGGACATTCTCTTCGAGGGGTCGAAGCGCGCGCGCGCGGTCGCCATCGAGACGATGGCACGGGTGCGCGACGCGATGAAGATCAGCTACCGCTAATGGCCGAGACGCACGAGTTCGAATCGTCACCAGAAGCGGTCGCCGTCCACCTCGATAATTTCGATGGACCGCTCGACCTGCTGCTTCATCTCATCAAGAAGCATGAGGTGAACGTTTACGACATTCCGATCGCGCTCATCACGCGGCAGTATCTCGAGACCATCAAGCTGATGCAGGAGCTGAATCTCGACGTGGCCGGCGAGTTCGTCGTCATGGCGGCCACGCTGATTCACATCAAGTCGAAGATGTTGCTGCCGCGGCCGGAAACGGCGAGCGGTGTCGAGGGCGACGAAGAAGATCCGCGCGATGCGCTGGTGCGACGACTGCTCGAGCACCAGAAGTTCAAGGTGGCCGCCGAACTGCTGCACGAGCGCGAGCAGTTGCGATCGGCGCAGTGGGGTCGTCCGGACGAACGGGTGGCCGCCATTGCCGGCGACGACTACGAGCCGGAACTCGAGGTCGATCTCTTCAGCCTGTTGAACGCCTTCCAGGCGATTGTGCAGCGGGCGAAGCAGCGGCCCAGGGTGGTGCTGCCGCCGGAGGAAGTGCCGCTCGAACTGCGGATCGACCAGCTGCTGGAGCGGCTGTCGGAACATGAGGCCTGCGGATTCGAAGACCTGTTCGCCGACGTCAGTGATCGTGGTGGCTTGATCGTGACGTTTCTGGCGCTGCTCGAGATGATTCGCCTGAAACTGGTGCGCGTATTCCAGTCTGGAAGCTTCGGACCGATCCGGGTCTACAAGCGGGCGCGCCCGGTCGATGCGCCGCATCCGATTGGCGATCCGGAGCAGTCATAGGCCAGGGACGGGGACAGAGGCAGGGCCGGATTTTCTTGATCCGACGTCAGTGGAGGCGCAGTGAGCCAGGCAGATGATCGACCGGAAGACGACGTGAAAGACGAGCGCGACGAGGCGCAGGCCGTGGACACCACGGAAGCACTGGTTGAAGATGCCGGCGAGGAAACGGCGCCGCACGGCGACATGCTCGCCGAGCAGATCGCCAGCGAACCCGCGCCCGCGGGCGCCGCGCCGACGCCATCGGAGGTGCTCGACGAACTCCTCGAGGAGCCCATTCACGAGCGCGGCTCCGCTGAATTGAAATCGATTGTCGAGGCGTTGATCTTCGCGTCGCCGGATCCGCTCACGCCGAAAGCGCTCTTCAAGCTGCTGAGCAGCGAACCGAAGGAAGACGTGCAGAAGGCGATTGCCGAGTTGCAGGAGGACTACCAGCGACCAGGCGGTCTTCAGTTCGTGGAAGTGGCCGGTGGCTACCAGATCGTCACCCGTCCAGATTTGCACGAGTGGGTGCGTCGCCTGTTCCACGAGCGGAGCACGTCGAAGCTGTCGGTGCAGGCGCTCGAGACGCTGGCGGTGGTGGCCTACCGGCAGCCGGTCACCGCGCTCGAGATCACCGAGATTCGCGGTGTGAACACATCGGGTGTGATGAACACGCTGCTCGAACGTCACCTGATCAAGATTGTGGGGCGCAAGCAGGTGGTCGGTCGTCCCTTCATGTATGCGACGACGAAGGATTTCCTGATCCGCTTCGGGCTGAACGATCTGGCCGATCTGCCGAAGGTGGAAGACATGGCGGAGGCGCTCGGCATCGAGTCGCCGCTGCTGGTCGAGCACGCGCTGCCGGAGGAGCAGCTGCCGCTCACGGAGCCAGACGACGAGGTCGTCGAGAACGAAGCGTCGGCAGACGACGAGTCGTCGGGCGGATCGTCAGGCGGTTCCGGCGAATCGTCAGGCGGCTCGGGCGGATCGACGATTCACTGAGGCGAGTTTCAGTGCCACCAGGATCGTCAGCGCGACTAGATTGGGTGCCCACGCCGCGATGAACGGCGAGAGAAGGCCCTGCTCGGCGCGTAGCAGCAGGGCCGCCGGCCAGATGAAGTAGCTCAGATAGCTCAGCGTGAAGATCGCCGCGAGCGCCATGGCCACGCCTCGTCGATAAGGCCGACTCAGGGCCATTGCCAGCGCTCCAAACACCAAGGGGCTCGTCACCAGCGCCAGGCGTCCATAAAACGCCAGCCGCAGGCTCGGGGTTGAGTTCCAGGGACCGACCCATGCCGGCCGGCCGAGCGCACGAAGCAGTGACACGAAACCGAGTTCGTTCGCGCCGCGCGATGGAGGCCGCAAGCGATCGCCATACATCAGCTCTCGGAACGCCTGGTTGCTGTCTGGCAATACCCACAGCAACGCAACGGTGCCAAGCGTAGCAACAGCGATCATTCCAATCAGTGTTCGCCTTGCAGCCGGGCGATCACGACGCGAGTTCCACAGGCTTGCGGCAACCAGGGAAATGGGCAGGGCGACGACCGCCTGGGGAAGCAGATACCAGATGGCCTGCACCCACTGTGTCGTGGTGAATCCGGCGGCGACGGTTGGACGACTCGCCGCCATGTCCAGCAACAGCACTCCCACAAGGGCGGCTGTCACCGCGACGCAGGTCGCCGCCGCGGCGGCGACCGCACGTCCACCGGCGCCCTCATCGGCGCCGAGCCAGCCGCGAGACTCGAACGCCATCGTGCGGCCGAGCGTGCCGACAAAGGCAATCTCCCAGCGGAGTTGGCACGTCAGCGCGCGCCATCCCCTGGCGGCGCCGCATTCGTACGCCATGTCTGCCAGCAACGGCTCGATGACGCGGGTCAGCGCACGCGTGCTGCAGCAGTGTTGGGCGAAGCGGTGCAGGCGCGTCGTATCGGGAGTCATCGTGCCACCGCCGGTGTTAACCGTCTGGCGGCGCGCGTCCATTCACGCGCGCTTTTGACGGCATGATTGCCAAGGGCCGTGAGGTCGTAGAGGCGGCGCGGCATGCCTCCGGCCCCAGGTGGCGGATCGACCGTGCGCGACTGGATGTAGCCCTTGTCCTCCATGCGGCCGAGCGTCACGTATGCCGTTCCACGCTTCAGCGCGCGTTTCGACTGAGTGACGAGCTCGAGGCCGTAGAGCTCCCCGTGGTCGGCGAGCAGTTCGAGGATGAGTAGTTCCTTCGGTGGCAGGCTCGGCAGACTCGATGACCTGACGGGTGACATGTTACGATCTTACATTTTGTAAGACTGGTGTCAATCTCAATTGGTCTACGGTTCCACGGTTTCTGGTGCCACGGTTCCTGCTTCGGGCGGTTCTCGTGATGAAGGAGCGACACATGAATCTGCGCGGTCTCTGTCTGTTGTCCGTGCTCGCCATCGCACCGCCGGCCAGCGCGCAAACCACTGGCGCTGGCTATGAGCGATTGACCACATCCCTTGCGGCGAACGCGCAGATGATGCACGCCACGATTCGCAGGAACCTGCTCGATGCGGCATCGCTGGTACCAGCCGAGGGCTATGCGTTTCGGCCGACCCCATCCGTGCGCACGTTCGCTCAGGTGGTTGGCCACGTGGTCAACGCGAACTTCTTCTTCTGCGCGCAGGCGGGAGGGGCGCAGGTCCCGGCCGCCCTCAATCACGAAGGTCTCACCGACAAGACCGTGCTCGTCCAGGCGCTTGCCGAGTCGTTTGCGGTGTGTGACCGCGTCTACTCAGCGACGACCGACGCGACGTTCACACAGCCGCTGCAGGTCGCGGCGGGACTCGGCATGCCAGGCGCCGACACCATCCGCGGTGCCGTCTTGATGTTCAACGTCGCCCACAACAACGAGCACTACGGCAATCTCGTGGTGTACCTGCGGCTGATGGGACACGTGCCGCCATCGACGGCACAAGCGCCACCTCCGGTCAGACGATAGCGGCGAGGCGTGTTGCGGCGCCCGGCTATCGCGGTGCGCGCTTCGAACGTGCACGCGGTCGTGCTGGTGCCGCCGCTGTCGACGCCTCGTTCGGCTGTTCGCGGGGTGCCGGCTTCGGCGGGCGCGGCGTATCGGCGGTGCGGCGAAGGGCCGCGACTTCGCTGACGGTCAGGTCGCGCCAGTGCCCGGGTTTCAGCCGTGCGTCGCGCAATGAGCCAATCGCCACCCGCTTCAGCCGATCGACCGGATGTCCCACGGCGTCGAACATGTTGCGAACCTGCCGGTTCCGTCCTTCACGAATCGTGATGCGGACCCGCGCGTGGCGTTCGTCCTTTCCGCTGAGCACTTCGAGCTGCGCCGGTTGCGTGCGCCGCCCTTCAATGGTGACGCCTCGCGATAGTCGTTCCAGGTCGTGAGCGTCAGGAATGCCGAGCACTTCGGCTTCGTACACTCGCGCCACGCCGTGGCTGGGGTGCGTCAGCTTGGCGGCCAGGTCGCCGTCGTTGGTGAGCAGCAGCAATCCTTCAGAGTCGAAGTCGAGCCGCCCAACCGGGTAGATGTACTCCCGCACGCCGCTGAGCAAATCGATCACGGTCGGCCGACGCTCTGGATCGGACCGCGTCGTCATGTATCCACGCGGCTTGTGCAGCAGGACATAGCGATGCCGTCCGGCTTTCTTCAACCGGCGGTCGTCGACCTTGATCGTGTCGACGGCGGCGTCGGCCTTGGTGCCCAGTTCGCGCACCACCTTGCCGTTGACGCTGACGCGCCCGTCGAGGATCAGTTGCTCCGACGCGCGCCGCGAGGCGATACCTGCTTGCGACAAGATCTTCTGAAGACGTTCCACGCAGGTCATTGTACTGGCTCATGGCTCATGGCTCATGGCCAGCGCTCATGATTGACGCTCGAGTCACGACTGCCGACTGTGGACCGTCGACGAGTGCGATAAACTCGTCGCCGCGATGAAGCGCTTGGTAATTGCGATCGATGGCCCCTCGGGGGCCGGTAAAGGCACGGTGGCCCGAGTACTGGCGTCAACACTTGGCTACCGGCACATCGACAGCGGTGCCATGTACCGCGCGGTTGGATGGAAGGCGCTGAGAGACGGCGTTGCGCTTGACGATGAAGACGCGGTTGTCGCGCTGGTGGAGTCGTCTGTCGTGCACATCGACACCACGACCGTGACCATCGATGGCCACGATGTGACCCGGGCCATCCGCACGCCCCAGATCGACAAGGCTGCCGCCGCCGTGGCGCGACTGCCGCGAGTCCGAGTGATACTCGTCGACCGTCAGCGCGCGCTGGGCGCCGCCGGTGGCGTCGTCATGGAGGGGCGTGACATCGGTACCGTGGTGTTCCCGCTCGCCGACGTCAAGATCTACATGGACGCCTCTGAAGAGGAACGAGCGCGTCGCCGGGCGAACGACTCGGCCCACAGCGGTGGGCCGAAGGCGGTCGCGGAGGTCGCGACACTCCTCACCGAACGCGATCGGCTCGACCGCACCCGCACCGCGTCCCCTCTCGTCGCGGCGCCCGACGCCGTCGTCATCGACACGACCGACAAGCCGATTGACGCCGTCGTCGAAGAAGTGCTCGGGATCGTGAAGCGGTCTCAGTCCTGATTGTGTTCCTTGTAGTCTTCAGCTGAGGCCGGGTCGAGCTCCCAGCGGTGCCGATCGCGCTCGACCAGCTTGTCACCGCTCTTCAGCTCTTCCGCATCGTCGTATTCAACTCCCAGCGCCTTTCCGATCTCGTCGACCACATCTTGGTCGGGCGTGGAATTGTCGCCGCCTGGCGTTTCATCCCCGGTGAAGTAGGCATCCTCGACGTTGACATCCGCGTCGCCCGCGGCAATCGCCGGGGTCATGGTGGCGTGCTCGGCGCGATGCTCAGCCATTTCGGCGCGGCCGGTTCTGGCGGACGACGCGGAACGGTCGAGGTTCAATGAGGAGGGCGGCGAACCGAGCACCACCTCGTCCAGGGCGGCTGGCTGCTTTCGGCGCCGCTGCGCCGCGGGCCCTGGCACGACCGGTTTCGGCGTGGACTGCTTGGCTGTCTGACGGGCGCGGGCCCTGGTTTTGGCCATCGTGGAGTCCTTTCAGAACCTTGACAGTGTCGCTGTAAGTGTCGTACTCTCCGATGCTTATCGGCTTTCAGGGATCGCTGGCGTGTGGGCAATCGTGCCAGCGCTCACGCCTGCAGGCCGAATTCTCGGGCCGCCGGTCCCGCTACCCAAACTCCGGCGATTGAAAGAACCTGTCGCTTTCGCAGCAAGCGCCCCGCGGGGTGGCCCTGACGAAGTCGAAGGGCAAGGAGACCTGCAAGGCATGGCACACGTTGAAGACGAGAATCCGGGAATGCTTTCCGGATCAGCACAGCCCGGATCCAAGAGCGCCGCTGGCACGCTCGAACGCGGTGTTCGCGCCGATCGCGGCGTGAAAGCTCTGGCACGCCACGACGACGATCAGCTCGACGCTGACGCGTTCGCCAAGATGCTCGACGCTTACGATAACAGCTTCCGCAACATCGCGGAAGGCGAGGTGGTCAAGGGCACGGTGCTCAAGGTCACGGCCTCTGAGGTCGTGGTTGACGTTGGCTACAAGTCCGAAGGAATCATCGCGGTCAGCGAGTTCCTCGACGAGGCCGGCCAGATCACCGTTGAGGCCGGCGACATCGTCGACGTGCTTCTCGAGCGAACCGAAGACCGCGAAGGTTATGTCGTCCTCTCCCGCGAAAAAGCGGAGAAGATGAAGATCTGGGACGAGGTCGAGAAGGCCTACACCGATCGCAAAGTGGTCATCGGCCGCGTCATCGAGCGCATCAAGGGCGGCCTGGCGGTTGATATCGGCGTCCGCGCCTTTCTCCCCGGCTCGCAGATCGACGTGCGCCCCGTACGCAATCTGGACGCGCTGCGCGGCCAGGAACTGCGCATGCGGGTCATCAAGGTCAACAAGAAGCGCGGCAATATCGTGCTGTCCCGCAAAGCCCTCCTCGAAGAAGAAAACGCCGAGAAGAAAAAGCACACGCTCGAGACCCTGGCCGAAGGCAAGGTGCTCAAGGGTGTCGTCAAGAACATCACCGACTACGGTGCGTTCATCGACCTCGGCGGCATCGACGGCCTGCTCCATGTCACCGACATGGCGTGGCGCCGCGTCAGCCATCCGAGCGAGATCGTCAATGTGGGTGACACCGTCAAGGTGCAGATCATCCGCATCAATCCCGAGACCCAGCGCATCAGCCTCGGCATGAAGCAGCTCGAGGCGGATCCGTGGGCGGGCATCGCCGCCAAGTATCCGGTCGGCGCGCGCTTCAAGGGCAAGGTCACGAACATCGCCGACTACGGCGCGTTCGTCGAGCTCGAGCCCGGCGTCGAGGGCCTGATCCACGTCTCCGAGATGAGCTGGACCAAGAAGA
>CADEEX010000142.1:5730-9753 GCA_902826465.1 uncultured Acidobacteriota bacterium | reverse complement strand
TGGAACCGTGGAACCCTGGAACCGTGGAACCCTGGAACCTCTTACCGTTCCCAGGGATTGCCGAAACGCTGATCAGTGAGCAACGCGTCATCCGTGAGGGCGTTGAGGAAGGCCAGCAGATCGCGCCGGTCGTCAGCCGACAGTGCAAAGCCGCGCACCAATGGGCTCTTGTAGGGATTGTTGCGGCCGACACCGCGGTACGGTCCGTCGGCAATGGTACGGCCGCCGGCCTGATAGTGGTCGAGCACCCCGTCGAGGGTCGCGATGCTGCCGTCGTGCATGTACGGTGTGCGGTCACCGCAATGTTGCGGAGCGTTGGCGCCTTGAAGCGGCCAACGTCGAATCGAGACCGAGTGATCTCGTAGGCACCAGTGTCAGACAACGGATAGCTGAAGGCGCCGGCCAGGTTGTAGAGACCGTTGTTGAAGAAACTCGGCCCTTCCCCACCGGTGACGCGTCCTTCGAACTCGACGCCGCCTGACATCGTGAAACCGCCGTGGCAGCGGAAGCACAGGAGCGACTGCCCGAAGTAGAGCGCTTCCCCACGCTGGGCAGACTCGGTGAACTGCGCGTTCTCGAGGTCGTAGGGCGACCGCGCCGAGATGATCGAACGCTCGAAGCTGGCGATCGCTCTCGTGACGTTGTCGAGCGTGAACGGGTCGGGCGTCGCACCAAACGCATCAACAAACTGCCGCTGGTAGACCGCGACACTCCGCAGACGTCCAATCCAGCTGGCATCGTCTGGCTTCAGTCCCAGTTCGACCGGATGCTCGCCGTACATCGGGACCAGCGCCTGGTCTTCGAGGCTGCGCACCAGCGGATTGCTCCAGGTGAGCGAGTTCGCATAGCCGATGTTGACCAGGCTCATGCTGCCGCGCGGATGCTGTTGCCCGGTCGAGCCGAGCGCCCGACCGCGTGTGTCGGCAAAGGCGTGCGCCTGCACATGGCAGGTGGCGCAGGCTTGCGTGCCGTTGGCGGAAAGCCGGGTGTCGTAGAAGAGCGAACGCCCGAGCGCGACTTTGGCGGCCGACATCGGGTTGTCGGTCGGAACCTTTGGCGCCGGCCAGCCACCTGGCAGATCCCAGACATACGGCGCGGGCGCCTGAGCCACGACCAGCGCAAATGCCGCGCTACTCGCCCAGAGCGCAACAGCCGTGAGAACGCGCGACAGAGTCACGCATTCAGACTACCGCAGGGTGCTTCAACCACGAAAACGCGAAACACGCCACGGAGGGGCTGCCACAGAGGCACGCCACAGAGGCACCGAGACACAGAGGCACCGAGACACAGAGAAGAGATCACTCTAGGAGTCTCAGTGTCTCAGTGTCTTAGTGTCTCAGTGTCTCTGTGGCCCTTTGAGTGGTGACCGTGTGGCTAGAAGCTCACCTTGGCCGCAAGCTGGATCACGCGCGGATCGAGCGCCGTGGTAATCGAGCCGAAGGCGGCCGACCCGAACGAACCGTTGGGCGCGCCAAACTGCGGTGTGTTGAGGGCGTTGAACACTTCGAGACGCAGTTCGAGGCTGGTCGTCGTCTGCAACGGTACGCGGCGAATGAGCGCGAGATCGACATTCCGATACCCAGGTCCACGGATCGGATTTCGCGAGGCGCTGCCGAGCGTGAACTGTGGCGCATTGGCGAAGGCGGCAGTATTGAACCAGCGCTGCACCGTTCGTTCGTCGGACGGCAGCGTCGGATCGCCGACCAGATTCGGACGCTGCGATCCGTAGCCCGCGAACGCGTTGTTGTTGGTGGCCTGCGACACCGCCACCGGCACGCCAGACTGCGCCACCACCGCACCCGTGATCATCCAGTCGTTGCCGAGCACGCCGCTGATGCCAGACAACTTGCGCGTGCTGCTGTTCCACGGCAGATTCCAGGTGCCCGACGCGGCGAACACATGCGGAATGTCGCCCGTCGAGTAGTCCTTCTCCCGACCGAGGTCGAAACTGTCGGCGACCTGGAAATTCGCCACCGGGCCCGTGAGAATCGAGGCATCGAACACAGACGACGCCGTATCGGTGAGTCTGGAGCGGGTGTAGCTGACCAGATACGACACGCCGCGCGACAGCCGCTGCTCGAATTTGGCGGTGACGCCGTGATAGTTGGTGGTGCCGATATTGTTGCGGTAGAGGCTCACCACCGTGTAGTCGGGATACGGCTTCATGAGCTGCGCGACCGTGATCGTCGGATCACCCAGCGATGACGAACGAGGAATCTGTCCGAAGTACGGGTTGGCCACGCGAGCCGTGAGCTGCGAACCCAGCGCGAGCTGCTCGGGCGTCAACTGATTCAGGTTCGTGTCGGGAATCCCGACGTTCGTGATCGTCGAGCCGACGTAGGCCGCTTCGATCGACAGGTTCGCGCCGAACTGATGCTGCACCGACGTGTTCCACTGCTGCACGTAGCCCGAGCCGAGCTCGCGGTTCACGGCGAACGCGCCCTGGCCGAGGCCGGCAAACGGCGTCAGCGGAATCGGCGCGACCGACGGTCCGCCCGCCAGCACGAACGCGGGCATGATGTTGTCGAGCGTGCGCTGCGACACCGACTGGAGGAACGGAAACGACGGCGTCGTGAACGGCGTGGTGATGCCAGCCATCTCGATCCAGATCAGGCCGTAGCCGGCGCGAGCGACCGTGCGCTCGCTCAGCCTGGCGACGACGCCGAGTCGTGGCCCGAAGTTGTCCTTGTGCAGCCGGCGCGCCGCTTCCGGGTTGCCGTCGCGACCGAGATACTCGAGTTGACGAGTGTCGAGATTGAAGACCGCCGCCTGATTGTCCACCTCAGTCGACGGGAAGTTCAGCGTGTAGCGCAGCCCGGCGTTCACAGTGATGCGGTCGCTGACCCGCCAGTCGTCCTGGGCGAAGTACTCCTGGATGTGGGCGCGGTTGCGAATTTGTCCCTGCTGCAGGTCGATCGAGAACTGCTGCACCTGGCCGAGCAGAAAGCTCGCGAGCGGCGTGCCCGTGTTGGCCACGCCCGGCTGGTCGGTGAAGAGGTTGTTGAACGAGAACAGCCCCGTGGGTGATGGCGGTTGGATCACGTTCAGCCGTGCCCACCGGATGTCGGTGCCCACCTTCACGCTGTGTCGTCCCTTCAGCCAGGTCAACGAGTCGGCGATTTCGGTGACGCTGGTGCTGAAGTCGGTCGCGGTGTTGGCCGGCGAACCGAGCTGCTGATACCCGGCAATCGAGAACGTTGGCAGGGTGTTGGGAAACCTGGCGGTCGCCGGAATGCCCGGCAAGCCGAGCACAGACGACGCCGTGCCTTGGAGCGTGGCTGCGCTGCGGCTGACATGGCGGCGTGTGTCGCCGAAACGCAGTTCATTGAAGATACGCGGCGAATAGGCCTTCCGGTACGCCGAGGCGAACGCCCAGGCGCTTGTCTTCTGCGGACCGAGCGTTCCGGTTGTGGTACCGCTGCCATCCGGCAGCGGCGTCACGGGCAGGAAGTGCTCTTTCGAACTGGTCAACCGGCCAAAGATCGAATCGGCCGCACCAAGCCGCTGATCGAGGCGCACATCCCATTGATTCTGATCGACTGTTTCATCGGCAATGCGTGAAAAGTTGTTCGCCGTGCCGCTGCTCGTCGGCATCGGGTAGCGCGCCAGGAGCGCGCGCGCCACCGGATCCCAGCGCTCCTGCGGAATGGTGTTGTTGGCGAACGCGGTGCGATTGGCGCTGCCGGTGGCCGGATCGAAGATGGCCGGCACACGTCCGGCAATCGCTTCGGTGAAGACACCCTGACGCTGCAGCACGGTCGGCACGGTCGAGATCGCGGTGCGGGCAATGGCCTGGCGCTGCCCCTGGTAGTCGGCAAAGAAGAAGGTGCGATCCTTCTTGATCGGTCCGCCAATGACGCCGCCAAACTGATGGCGTCCGTACTTCGGCTTCACCGGATTCGTGGACTGGAAGAAGTTCCGCGCATTGAGGCGCTCGTCGCGGAAGAACTCGAAGCCGGTGCCATGCAGCAGGTTCGTCCCGGCCTTGGTCGTGAGGTTCACCACGCCGCCGTTGAACCGTCC
>CADEEX010000142.1:0-5720 GCA_902826465.1 uncultured Acidobacteriota bacterium | reverse complement strand
GGTGCTCGGCCGCCCACCGTGGATGCGCGGCAGCAGCGAGTTGGGCGGGAGCGCCACTCCAGGCACGAGGCCCGCGAGAACGATGAAGTTGCGGCCATTCAGCGGAAGCTGCACCACCTTCTCGTTGCTGACGACTTGTCCGAGACTGGCGGAGGCCGTGCGAAGCAGTGGCGCATCGGCGGTGACGGTAATCGCCTCGGCGACGCCACCGACCGTCAGCTGTGTGTCGATGCGAACGGTCTCTCCCGTGGCCAATCGAACGCCTTCGCGCGCCACGGGCCGGAATCCGGACAGTTCAAAGCGAAGGCGATAGGCGCCAGGTGCGAGCCCCTGCACCACGTAGGCACCGTCTTCGGCGGTGACCACCGTTCGTGTGGCATTGGTGCCAACGGACACGACAGAGACCGTGGTCCCTGGAAGATCCGCCCCAGACGGGTCGGTCACATGGCCGGTCAGCGCACCAGCACCCACTTGCGCCAGGGCGGGCGCGGGCAGCGTGGTCAGCAGGAGCAAGAAGCCGCCGCGCGCCAGCGACGGCATGCTGCGCATCAGTCTAGAGTTCATGTGCCATGAACTCTAGATCGTCTCTTATTGTCATGCAAATCGACTCGATACGACCTATAGTAATGACATGGCTAAATTGGCGCTGCTGCTGGCCGTGCTCGGCCTGCTCCAGCCATCGGCGTCAGCAGCGCAGTCGCTGACGATTGCTGCTGCTTCGGACTTGCAGGGCGCCCTGCCGGAGATCGTCAAGCGCTTCCAGCAAGAGTCGGGCGTGAGCGCACGTGTCACGTTCGGGTCGTCTGGCAACTTCTTCGCGCAGATTCAGAACGGCGCCCCCTTCGATCTGTATCTTTCAGCCGACATCGACTATCCGCGCGGTCTCGAACAGACTGGGTTGGCGACGCCAGGGTCGCTCTATCAGTACGCCACCGGGCAGATCGTGCTGTGGGCACTGAAGGGCAACCAGCCACTCGTGCAACAGGGGCTGCGTGGACTCGCATCGCCGGCCGTGAAGAAGATCGCCATCGCGAATCCGGAGCACGCGCCCTACGGTCGCGCCGCCGTGGCGGCCCTGAAAGCCGCCGGGATCTACGAACAGGTGCAGGGAAAGCTGGTGCTCGGCGAGAACATCTCGCAGGCGGCGCAGTTCGTCCAGTCGGGCAACGCCGACGTCGGCATCATCGCCCGCTCCATCGCGCTCATTCCCACTGTGGCGACGGTTGGCGCCTCATTCGACATCCCTATCTCGAGCTATCCGCCGATCGATCAGGTGGCAGTCATCGTGAGGGCGTCGAGGAACCAGGATGTGGCGCGGCGCTTCCTCGACTTCCTCAAAGCGCCGGCCATCGTCGAGCTGATGCGGCAGTTCGGATTTGCGCCACTGGCGGCGGCCCGCTAGTCCGTGGGCGCGCAGTTCACCACTACACTAACCCCCGCCATGGACTGGCCCGCCATCCTCCTCAGCATCCGTCTCGCCGCCATCGTGTCGGCGACGCTGCTGGTCGTGAGCTTGCCGCTCGCCTACTGGCTGGCGTTTTCCAGATGGCGCGGCAAGTTCCTGGTGGAAGCCGTCGTCGCGCTGCCGCTGGTGCTCCCTCCGACGGTGCTCGGCTTCTATGTGCTCGTCGCGATCGGATCGCGGAGTCCGATCGGCGCATGGTGGACGGCCCTCACCGGCCATCCGCTGGCGTTCACATTCGAAGCGCTTGTGCTCGCCTCGATTCTCTACAGCCTGCCGTTTGCCGTGCAGCCGATCACCGCGGCGTTCTCGCTGATCGATCGCGACCTGATGGCGGCGTCTTCGGTGCTCGGCGCCTCGCGCTTGACCACGTTTCGGCGCATCGTGCTACCGCTGGCACGCAATGGCATCCTCTCGGCGGCGGTGCTCAGCTTCGCGCACACCATCGGCGAGTTCGGGGTCGTCCTGATGGTGGGCGGCAATCTGCCCGGGGTCACCCGGACGGTGTCGATTTCGATCTACGACAGCGTGCAGAGTTTCAACATGACGGCGGCACACCAGACGGCGTTGCTGCTGCTCGGCTTCTCGTTCGCCATGCTCGCCATCGTCTACGCGCTGCTGCAGAAGCCGTGGCTGGTGCCGCACAAATGAGCCTGACGTTCGACATCACGTGCCGTCTTGCGGGCACGTTCTCCCTCGAAGCGCGCAGCGCCATCTCACCCGGCATCACCATCGTGTTTGGCCGTTCGGGCTCTGGCAAGACGACGCTGCTGCGAGCCATCGCGGGGCTGGCACCGGCTCAGGGACGAATCACTGCTGGCGATCGCGTGCTGCTCGACTCCGCGAGCCACCACGTCTTGCCACCGCAACAGCGACGGGTCGGGTTCGTCTTTCAGCAACTGGCGCTGTTCCCGCACCTCACCGCACGGGCCAATATTGAATACGGACTGGCGAACATGCCAGTGGACGCCCGCACCAGCCGCGTCAACGCGATCGCTCAGTCGTTCGGCATCGCCCACCTGCTCGACCGCAAGCCTCCGGCAATCTCGGGCGGTGAACGTCAGCGGGTCGCACTGGCGCGGGCGCTCGTGACCGATCCTGACGTACTGCTGCTCGACGAGCCGCTGTCAGCGCTCGACCACGCCACGCAGTCGCACATCATTGCCGACCTGCGGCGCTGGAACGAGACGCATGCCATTCCGGTGTTGTATGTGACCCACGCGCATCGCGAAGCGTTCTCACTCGGCGAACGGGTGATCGTGCTCGACAATGGCCGCGTCGTCGCCGATGGTGTGCCACACGAGGTGCTCGAATCGCCAAGCCAGGAACCGGTGGCACGCCTCGCCGGATTCGAGAACCTGTTCGACGCGACGGTGACGGCGCTGCACCACGAGGCCGGCACGATGGAATGCCGCATTGGCGGGACAGCCTGCGTCATCGAAGTGCCGTACGGCGAGGTGCCGTCTGGAGCGGAGGTGCGGCTGGCAATCCGTGCCGGCGACATCCTGGTGGGAACGGTGCTGCCGCAGGGGTTGAGCGCCAGGAACATCCTGCCAGGCACCATCCAGTCGCTGAGGCGGGAAGGCGCACGAGTTGTGGCGATCGTCGACGCGGGCGGCGTCTTCGAAGTGCACTTGACGCCCGGCGCGACGTCATCGCTGGCGCTATCCCCCGGGCGTGCCGTCTGGCTCGTCATCAAGACGCACTCGTTCCGGCGCGTCTCGACATAGGCGCCAACCTGTTGAGGCGAACGACCTCGAGACGCGGGAGCGTCTTGACACACATGAAAAGGAATAGGCATGGCACTTGTGACCGTCAGGACCGCCGCAGAACGCCTCGGTGTAGCCTATTCGACCTTGAAACGCTGGGTGCACACGGGGCACGTGCGCACCACCACGACCGAGGGCGGCCACCATCGGATTGCGGAGGCTGAGATCGAGCGACTGCTGACCAAGCAGCAGCCCGAGTCCCATTCCCGTCGTTCACGCGCCGTCGACCCAGACGAATCGTTGGGAGGCTTGAGCGCGCGCAACCGCCTTCACGGCTTTGTCGACGAAGTCCGCATCGACGGGCTGCTCGCGCAGGTGCGGTTGCGGGTGGGCGATCAGTCGTTGACGGCGGTGATCACCGCCGACGCGGTTCGGGCACTCAAGCTCAAACGAGGCGACGATGCGATGGCGATCGTGAAATCGACAGAAGTCATGATTGCCACGGCAGGTGTTCCACCCCGGGAGACAAAGCGGCGACCTCGGCGCAAATGAAACAGACGAGGCTGGAACCTCGTCCGCGCTGACAAACCTCGACCGTACTAACAATGGATCCGAGCTTGCACTGCCACTACGTGGAGGCGTGTTCGTGTCACGGAATACTGCACGGTCCGCCTCCCGCTGTCACAGGCAAACAGAGCGCTCACAGCGTCTCTGATGAATACCCCGACAAGGAGTGCACATGCTGAACCGTGATGAAGTGGAAGGCAAAGTCGAATCGCTGAAGGGCAAGGCCAAGCAGGCGATCGGTCGCGCCACCGACGACCCGATCCTCGAAGACGAAGGCGCTCAGGACGAAACGGCCGGAAAGACTCAGGAAGCGCTCGGCACGGCTCGCCGAAAGGTCGGCGAGGCCGTGGAAGAGGTCGGGAAGAAGATCAACTACTAGAAGCCGACGACCAGGTTGACGCGCGCGGTGCGGGGCAGCGTCGGGTGAAAGTGGATGTCATCCACTCCTCCATCCGGTTCTCCCTGCAGCCGCGACGCATAGAAATAGTCCACATCGCTGACCGCGGCATCGAAGATGTTGAAGCCGTCGATCATCAGGCGCACATTGCGCGTGAACTGATAGCCGCCCTGTACGTTGACCAGACGGGTGGCCTTCGAACGCACCGAATCGTCCTCGATAAGTGGACGCGGTCCGAAATAGCGCAGGCGGACGCTGCCGAAGAAGTTCTTGAACGTGTCAATCGTCGCACCCGCCGCGACAACGGCGTTCACGGCGCCGGGAATCGCGTCGCCCGCCGGATCGTTGTCTGTGAAATGCGACCGCGACCAGGCCAGATCGGCGTCGAAGGTGAGCCACGGCTTCGGCGAGTAGTAGTTGTTGACCTCCACGCCCCATCGATGACTCGGCCGTGATGCTTCGGTACTCCCGGCGTCACCGACAAACAACAGTTCGGATGCCAGGTCGAGCGTCCACAGGCTCAGGCTCGTCTGCAGGTGCGGAACCGTCACCGTTCTTACGCCCACCTCCGACCCCGTCGCGCGCACGAGCGGCGTGACGGAGTCGGCCGGGTCGCCGGTCTTCGGATCGCGGGTAATGGTGGCACCTCGCGCGTCGTTACTGTGGAAGCCGTAGCCGGCGTTCGCATAGAACTCGGTGCCGCTCCACGGGCCAAGCACCACACCGCCCTTGGGACTGACGATGCCGCTGTTCACGGTACCGCCGTTCTGAGGATCGCCGGCGTCCACGTTGAAGCGATAGCCGTCGACACGCAATCCGGCCAGCGTCCGCAGCCATGGCGCCCAGGCGGTTTCGTTCTGCGCGTACCCGCCGACGCTGGTCTGCAGTACAGCGTCTTCGCGCACGGTGTCGACCAGCTCACGGCGGCGCGTGTGATACAGACCCACGGTGCCGATGTTGTCGTTGCGCAGCTGTACGCCGACGGTATTCTGCATCGCGCGATTCCAGACGCGACTGATACGCCGATGACTGACCTTGGCACCGGTCACGAATCGATGGTCGGCCTGCTGGAACTGATCGCCGTTGTCCGGATCGTCGAGGAAGAAGGTGAAGTTCGAGAACAGGTTCAGGTCGTAGCCGATGCCATAGGCCACCACCTTCGTTGACGCATTCGGCTGGGCCCGCTGCCACTCGAACGAACCGCTGTATCGATACGTGTCGCCGCCGGCACTGCTATCAAGATTACCGAAGCGGCCGATGACCCCGTCGGCGATCGCCCGCTGCGGGACCTGATCGCTCGAGTTCCACGTCCCCCGGTAGCCCATGCCGGTGAGCGACCAGCCGCTCTGGGCGTCTCCCTGGGTGTAGCGCACCAGCCCGTTGACCTTCTGATAGTCGTCGCCGCGCTCCCACGGACCGTCGTTGTGCTCGACTTCGAGCGCCGCCATCAGGAATCCGCTGCCCACCTTCGGCGAGGCGGCCACCAGCGCACGCGAAAAGCCCTGGCCACCGCCGCCGATCCTGACCATCGTCTTGTCGAGGAAGTTGACGTAGTTGATATTCGCAGCGCCCGCGGTCGCGAAAT
>CADEEX010000141.1 GCA_902826465.1 uncultured Acidobacteriota bacterium | reverse complement strand
GCCGCTGGAAGCCGTTGTTGGCCAACAGACGGAACTCGTAGGCGGCCGCGCCAGAGGGCAGTGCGGTGGTCCACGTGCGCGACGTGACACCGGTGCCGACATAGGTCCAGGCGCCGTAGGTGGTGTCGGCGCTACCGACCGGGGCGATCGCCAACCAATCCTGCGCACCTCCAAGACCATTCGCCAACGTCACCGTGATCGGCGTACCACTGTTCGCGTTCGAGAGATCTGTCGTCAGCGCCGGTGGAGCCCCGCAGTTGTAGATCCCCACATCATCGACATACCAGCCTGTAGCGCCGATGATGGAGTCGGTGCCGACTCTGAAACGGAAGCGCACGCTTTGCCCGGCCAGCGACGACAGATTCAGCCGTGTGCCGACATAGACGCTGATCACGCCGGTCGGGTGACTGTAGCCGGTGTAGGCTCGTCGTGCCCCCATCGGATTGCCGGGCGACAGCACTTGGTCGTAACCGCGACCGGCTTCGATCAGTGACTCCGCATCGATCCACGTGCTGCCGCCGTTTGTCGTGTACTCGATCACGCCACCGTCCCAGTACGACTCGAAACGGAAGTTGTGATGGAAGTACAGCTTGCCACTCGCAGGCACCACGACAGCGCTCGTCATCTCGTATCGGTGGTCGGATGTGAACGCAGGATTCAGTGCGAACGCCGAATAGGCGCCGTTCTTCGGTAGGGCGGTCGACCGTGTCCACTGCGTGGCTGTGGACGACGTGGCGGTGAAATTGGCGTTGGCGGCCTCGAAGTTCTCGAAGAACGCGTAGTTGGGATTTCCGGTCGTGCACGCCGGCGGAGTCAGCGACACCACTGAGAGATTCTTGGTGTTTGAGGTTCCACCGCCAGGCGCCGGTGTCACCACCGTGATCGGGTGTGCTCCTTCTCCAAGAATCTCGTTGTAGAGCGACGTATACAGCGTCGTCGCCGACGAAAAGCTGGTCGTCCGCGGACTGCCATCCATGTAGATCTGCGAGGAGTGCGTGAAGTTGTTGCCGTACACGTAGAGCACCTGAGACGTCGCGCCAACTACCAGCGTTGCAGGGCTGGTAGACGTGATCACCGGTGCTGGAATCGCCGCCACAACGCTGAGGGCTTTGCTGCTGGACGAGCCGCCGCCAGGCGATGGCGACACCACGGTGATGGCGCGTGAACCAACAGCCGAGATGTCGCCGCTCAGTAGCGATGCCGTGAGCGTCGTCGGCGAGACAAACGTGGTGACACGGGCGCTGCCGTCGACGCGCACTTCAGAACCGTTGACGAAGCCTGTGCCCTGCACCGTCAACGTGAACGCCGAGCCACCGCTGAACACGCCGACCGGGTTCAGCCCGGTGACGACCGGCACCGGATTGTCGGCGCCCAGCGTAATCACTGGACTAGTGGCAAGGCGCGTATAGCCGTTATCCTGGAACAGACGGAACTCGAATGGGCCACCGCTCGCCGGCAGTGACGTTGTCCAGGTGCGGTTCTTCACACCGGTCCCGACATAGGTCCAGGCACCGTAGGTGGTGTTCGGCGCGGACACCTGCGCGAGCGTGATCCAGTCGCCGATGCCGCCTGGCCCGTTGGTAATCGTCACCGTCACCGGTGTCCCGGCGGTGCCGTTCGTGCGATCGACGGTGAGCGTACCGTTGGAAGGCGCGGTGCCGCAGCCGTACACGCTGACATCGTCCACGTACCAGCCGTCGCTGCTGCCGATGCTGTCGCTGGCGACGCGGAATCGGAACTTCACGAGCTGCCCGGACAGGCTCGCAAGGTCGAACCGTGATGCCGTGAAACCAATACCGTTGCCGGTAAACGCCGCACGACCTGCCAACGCCGAGCCTGACGTCAGCACGCCGTTGTAGTTGCGACCGGCGTCGATGAAGCCGCCGGCGTCCTGCCAGGTGCTGCCGTTGTCGAGGCTGTACTCCACCACGCCGCCGTCGAAATTGATGCCGCCGCTGCTGTCGAAGCGGAAATAGTGGTGAAAGTAGAGACGTCCCTGCGACGGCACCTGAATGTTCGATGTCATCGCGAATCGAAGGTCGGATACGCCCCAATAATCGGGGCCATAGGCTGAATAGGCACCAGTCTTCGCGTAGTAGCCGTAGCGCGACCACTGGGTCGAGGTCGTCGAGGTCGCCGTAAAGTTGCTATTGGCGGTCTCGAAGCCCTCCGTGAACACGCTGGTCGGCGAGCCAGACGGACACATCGGCGGCGGCGGTGGTGGTGAACACCCCCAGGGCAGGTTCATCTCCACCGCTTCGAGGGCCCGATTCACCTGCGTGCAGTCGGCGGAGGTAATGCCCGCGGTGCCAATCAAGTCGGTGCACGACTGATTCAACGCGTTGTAGTCGTCGAGGAAGGTCGCCGACGCGGTCAGATAGTTCGTGAGGGCGCGATACTCGATCTTACCGGCCTTGGTCAGGCCGATGCCGGTGATGGTGCGGCCGTTGTAGGTGCCGCCGTCCACCATCAGCGCGTAGGCGTGATTCGGGATGCCGCTGTTCAAGTGGACGCCGTAGTTGTCGTAACTCGTACAGCTCAACTCCGGGTCGCTCATCTTGCCCGGATGCCCGCGCAAGGTCGGCGTCATCATGTTGCGGATGTGGCCGCCCGGCAGGTCTTCGCCCTCCAGCCAGCGCACGTTGGTGGCGTCGTTGCCGGCACCGTTCAACTGGTCGACCGTTTCGCCGAAGATGTCCGAGAACGATTCGTTCAGCGCACCCGACTGTCCCGAGTAGATCAGGTTCGCGCTGCGCTCGGTGACAGCGTGCGTCAGTTCGTGCCCGACGACGTCGTCTGCCGTGTAGTTGTCGCCGTACACCATTTGCGTGCCGTTCCAGAACGCGTTGGCGTAGTTGGTACCGTAGTGCACGCTCGACAGCAGCGTGGCACCGGCGTTGTTGTAGCTGTCGCGACCGTGAACGCTGGAGAAGTAGTCGTAGGTGTCGCCAGAAAAGGTGTAGGCCTCGTCGACGTCTTCGTCGCCGTTGGCGCCGCCGCCTTCAGACCGGGCGAGTGTCCCTGGCAGGCTCGAGCCGTGATTGACGTTGTAGACCTGTCGCACGCGGGCGTCGGTAATCTGATCAACGTCGAACAACAGGTTGCCGTTCTCGGCGTCGATCCAGGTCCACTGGCGAAGCGCCATGCCACGCAGCTCGACGAACCATGCCAGTCGTGCCGGTCCCTCGCCCTGGTCGAAGAGGCCGCGGTCGAAGATCTCGAGCGCCACGGTGGTGAACTGGGCATCGGATGCGCGGTCGCCCATGCGGGCCTGCACGAGCTCCAGCGCGTGCTGCTGCGCCTCGCCCGCACTGATGGTGGCGCCGACGTTGTCTGGCAAGTCCTCGGCGATGCGCGCATTGGCGGCCACCACGCGCCCGCCGCGCAGGTGAACCGTGAGTTCGCTGCCGCGCACCGGGACGCCCTTGTGACGCTGCCGGAAACGCACGTGATCGACGTTGAGCGCGTCGCGCGACGCGGCGCGCACCTGCTCGAGATCGCCACGGTTGCCGACGCCGAACTCGTCGCCGTAGGTATCGACGAAACGGAGCGCACGTTCGGTGGCCGAAAGGGCGCCGGCCTGAGGGAGCACCAAGCCTTGGCCGCCCCGCCTGGCCGCCGCAAAGCGCACGCGTCGTGAGCGTCGACTCTCGCCGCGAATCACCAACCCTTCGTTCGGCTCGCTCAGCGTGCTGATCCGAGGACCGTCGTCTTGCGGCGACTGGCCGTCGAGCGTCGGCATGCCGGCCACCAACGCGACGGCGAGGGTCGTCGCGACGATGGCGCCGCGCAGCATCTTGGAAATCATCGAGGAGGTCTCGCGGTCGCGGTCGCGCATTCGCGTGAGAGCCGATCAGCCTCGGCATCGGTCGCGGTCAGGCGCTCGACGCGATCGAGCACCACCAGGCGCTCGGTCGGGATGTCGCACGGCGGCAGCGGACACCGCACGTTGACCATGGGTCGACTTACATAATGGTAAGTCGCGCGGATATAACTTCCGGTCTCGAGAGCCGACTCCAGCGGTGGCTCGGCCAGATACACGGAGTGTGAGACACCACAACGCACCGTGAGCGCGGGACGCTCGCCGATCCGTTCGATCTTGGCGATTCCCAGGTGCTCGATGCCCGCGGGCGTCTGGCGTTCCCAGGGCAGCAGATCGGCGGGACGCTGTGCGTTGGCTGTCACGCCCACGGTGACAAGCAACGCACTAATGACGAAGAGATAGTAACGACGCGCGAACATGGGAGGGGAACGAGCGACATTCTAGTAGGCCGCAAGCCCATCCGCAATTAGTTCGCCGAAGCCTCCTCGATTTTTGTGCAATGTCAGACATTCACTGACAAGCACCTTGCCTGTTCCATTCCGGCTTCTGCGCAACAGCCGCCCAACGGAGAACCTTTCCGTGCCTCGCTCGCCTACGAGGCGCGGGCACACAATGTCGCGATGCGGTCACCTTCGTCGAGCGGAAGCGCGGTGCCGGCGAGTGTGTGATAGATGGCGAAGAGCGATGCCGCCAGACCGATGGTGAGCGCCATCGCCAGCCCGCCAACACGCGTGAGCCCCCACGACTTGCGCAGCATGCGGACCCCGAGCTTGAGGTCGAGCCAGAAGCGGTCGACCCAGGGCCCACGTGGAGCTTGGCGGCACAGAACGCGAACCGTCCGAGTATCGTTCAGCTTTCCCACGACGTGTTTGACCGGTGACTCGCCCTCACGCTGCCTTAGCACGGGCACGGCGCCGCTTTGGGGCGGCCCTTCAGGGCCGCCCCAGGCGTGCTATTTACGTTTGGCCGTCTTCTTCTTGCCGCCGCTGGCGCTCTTCTTCGCCGCGGTCGCTCTCTTCGGCGCCGGAGCCTTGTCTTCGTCGCTCTCATCATCGCCTTCCCCGGCCATCGCTGCCTCGGACGCGGCCTGATTGATGCCGCCTTCAGCGAGCCCCGTGAGCTTCTGGTCGGCGGCCTTCTCTTCGTCCAGAATCTCTTCGAGCAGCCCGGCCGCCTCATCGTGCCCCATCGCCTGCGCCCAGGCGACCAACGTGCCATAGGCCGCCATCTCGTAGTGCTCGGCGCGCTGGCCTCCCGCGATCAGGCAGGCATCCATCGTGTCATCGTCGAAATCCTCTTCCATGACGGACTTGCCTTCTTCGATGATGCCGGCAATGCCGTCGCAGTGCTTGCCGCGCACCTTCTCATCGAGGCTGGCAAACACCTGCTCGAGTTTGTCGACGTGCCCCTCGGTTTCTGCGCGGTGCGATTCGAACGCCTCCTTCAGGGCCCGGGCGCTGGCCTTGCGCGCCATCTTCGGCAGTGCCTTCAACAACTGTTTCTCCGCATCGTACGCATCGCGGAGTTCATCGATAAATGCATCGTGCAAGGTGCCTGCTTCAGCCATGGTCATCTCTCCCTATATGTATCCGTACTTTCACGTGCACGCCGCTGAGCAGACCGCCTCAACGGCGACTCATCCCGTTAGCTCAGGGCACGTCGATCGATAGCGCGCGGATGTGAACCTCGCGCTGCTCGAAGCGCTCGGCGAGGAGCTGGCGATACTGTCGCCACCAGGGCTTGTCGAACTCGCCGGCGATCACCTCGACCATCACCACGTCGTCACGCTCGACCTCCCCCTCGGGATTGCGCCAGGCGCCGCGTGCCGGCGCTCGCTGGTATACGGTGATGCCGTGAAACTTGTCGACCAGTTCGACGCGCGTCTGACGGAACTGCTCATTCAGCGACTCACCATCCGCAGCATCCGGTAGCAGTATCTGCACCAGTACCGTCCGCGGGTACTCAGGTTCGCTGCCGGTTCCAGGATTCTGCTCTGGCGTCATGGCGTCAGCCCTGGCGACGACTGAACTCCTGATGGAAGCCGGGCAGCCACTGTTCGATGTACTCGGCGGCCTTGATCGACGCAGCGGCGACCAGCGCATCCACCATCTTCTCCATCGCGCTGTTCACAGACGACGAAGGGCTCGATAGGGCGCGCAACGGCTGGCGGTCAGCGTCCTCGCTTCTGCCGTGGCCGAGCACCGCGCTCATGACAAATCCCGCGGCGGCCGCTCCCGCGAGCAACGGCACGGGATTACGCCGGTAGTGCGTTCTCCAATCGATCACCTCTCGCGCCTTCTCCTCCGCTGCTGACAGCTGCCGACCGAGATGCTGTTTCGCATGCGCGATTTCGCGTTCAATCGACTCCGGGGTATTGGTCACGACACCATCTCCTGCAGCGAGGCCACCGTTCGCTTGGGTGTGCCCACATGGTTGAACTTCTGAAAAGCCAGGTAGAGACCGAGACCACCGGCAACGGCCGTCACAGCTGCCACAATGAGCGCCGCGGCCCACGGCGTTACCACTAGCGTCAGTGCGTAGATCGCGGCCAGAATTACGCAGCCAACCGCATACAGCATCGCCACGCCGCCGGCGATGAGCAGGACTGCTCCTTGCCGCGCCGACCGGAGCGACTCGCCTGCCTCCGCCTTCGCGAGCTTGATCTCGAGGCGGATGATCTGCTGGAGGCTCTTGACGATCTCCTGCGCGATCTCCGCGAACGAACGCTCCCAGAACTCCACGACTACGCCCTGCGAACGATGCGCCCGACGACGAACCCGATGGCGGCCGCCATGGCGAGTGACTGCACCGGTCTGGCCTTGACGAGAGCGACGGCTTCGCGCCACATGTCTTCAGACGACGACTCGCGAATGTCGTCGACGGCGTCGGACACGCGGTCGGATGCGTCGTCTGCCAGCGACGCGCCCGCCTGCCAGGTTGCGCTTTCGGTGGCGCTCTCTTTCACTGACCGTGCGGCGTCGCGCAGCGAATCTGCCGCCTTCGCTGCGCTGTCGCGGATCGTCTCGGCTGCTTCTTCTCTCATGGGCTGCTCCTGTTGTTCCTATGGCGCGTTGCACTGATTCGCGTCGGTGCGCGATGTGATTCCCGACACGTGGCGGTTCGCGTGTGGCCGGTTCGCCATCGGCGCCGCGATTCGCGCTGAGTATTGCAACGCGTGTTCCGCATGCCCTGTCGCTGCCACGCCTGAGTTGACCACCTCAACACATCGTCAACCGATCAACAGCCGCGAGCCGAGAGCCGTTAAGGAACGGCGGTCAGGACCACCACCGAGCGTTGTTCGACATTCACGATCGCGGTCGTCAGGCGAGGACTCGCGGCATCGGCATACCCGGCGCCGGAGTCGACCCTTACCCTCCATGCTCGCGATTGGACAGTGGTGGGCAAGGTCCATTCGATGGCCACCTCAGTCGGGTTCAGGATGACGAGCGTCGGAGGCGTCCCCCCCAGCAGCATGCCGAACGCGCGAAACGCGGGGTCGTTCCACTGTTCCTGCACGACCTCGTCGCCGTGGGGGCTCACCCACGTCACGTCCTTCAACACCCCGTCGTCCGCCGGCTCGCCATGAAGGAAGCGCGGCTGTCTCAGTGCCGGTATCTGCCGGCGCACCGCAATCAATCCACGCACGAAGTCGAGGAGCGGCTTCTGCTCGTCTAGCAGCGCCCAGTCGACCCAGCTGATTTCGCTATCCTGGCAATACGCGTTGTTGTTCCCCTGCTGCGTCCGTCCGAATTCGTCACCGGCGAGCAGCATCGGCGTGCCTTGTGAACACAGCAGGGTCGCGAGCATGTTCCGCATCTGCCGGAGCCGCAAGGCGGCAACGCGCTCGTCGTCGGTCGGCCCTTCGACTCCGTAGTTTCCCGAATGATTGTCGACACTGCCGTCACGGTTGCCTTCGCCGTTCGCCTCGTTGTGCTTCTCGTTGAAGGACACGACGTCGTTGAGCGTGAATCCGTCGTGGGCGGTCACGAAGTTCACGCTCGCCCAGGGCTTACGGCCGCGACGGTCGAACATATCGGCCGAGCCGCAGAGACGAGGACTCAACGCACCAGCGCTTGCGGCGTGATTCCAATAGTCGCGAACCGTGTCGCGGTACTTGTCGTTCCACTCGGCCCAGCCTGGCGGGAACCCTCCCACCTGATAGCCACCAGGCCCGCAGTCCCAGGGTTCCGCGATCAGCTTGACGTTGGCCAGGACGGGATCCTGAATACACGCCGTGAGAAACGCACTGTGTTCGTCGAAGCACTCCTGGGCGCGGGAGAGCGTCGTGCCGAGGTCGAAGCGGAAGCCGTCGACCTGCATCTCCGCCGCCCAGTAGCGAAGGCTGTCGGTGATCATCTGCGTGACACGAGGATGCCGCAGGTTCAGCGTGTTACCGGTGCCCGCATCGTTGTTGTAGTAGCGGCGATTGTCGGGCACCAGCCGGTAATAGGACGCGTTGTCGAGGCCACGGAACGCCAGTGTCGGGCCGAGCTCGTTGCCTTCGGCAGAATGGTTGTAGACGACGTCGAGGATGACTTCGAGACCAGCGTCGTGAAAGCGCGACACCATCTCCTTGAACTCGCGCATGCCGTTCGCGGAGTCGGCGAGGTAACGAGGATCGGGAAGGAAGAACCCGATGCTGTTGTATCCCCAGAAATTCTTCAGTCCTCGCTCGAGCAGGTGACGGTCGTTCACGAACATGTGCACCGGCATCAACTCGACCGACGTGACACCGAGCGACGTGATGTAGTCGACCATCTGCCGACTGCCGAGGCCGGCGAAGGTGCCACGCTCGGGCTCGGCCAGGTCGCGACGCCGTCGGGTGAAGCCTCCCACGTGCAGCTCGTAGATGATCGATTCATCCCAGGGCACGCCCGGCCGCGTCACCCGCTCGGTGTCGCCGAATGACGGAGCGACGACCACCGACTTGGGCACATACGGCGCACTGTCGCGCGTGTCGAAGCTCAGGTCGGCCCGTTCATCACCGATGATGTAGCCGAAACAGGCGTCGTGCCATTCCACGGCGCCGATGCTGACTCGCGCGTACGGATCGAGCAGCAGTTTGTTCGGGTTGAACCGGTGGCCGGCCTCCGGCTCGTAGGGGCCGTGCACCCGGTATCCGTAGACGGTGCCCGGGCCGAGCCCCTCCACGTAGCCATGCCATTGCTCGTTCGTGAAATCGGGGAGGTCGATGCGCTCGATCTCCTTCCGACCGTCTGCATCGAACAGGCAGAGTTCCACTCTCGTGGCGTGCGCCGAGAACAGGCTGAAGTTGACACCGGCGCCGTCGAACGTGGCGCCCTGTGGTTGCGGGGTGCCGGCGACAACTTTCCGGCCGAGTGCGCTGGTCATGTCACGTTCTGCAACGCTTTGTGCATGATGGAAATACGGTGCGCCCGTCCGTCACGAGGCGCGAATGACTTCTTCTCACGGTTCATCCCAAGGCTCCGCGTTAGCGCGTAGCAAAGGTCGCTCCAGTTCGTTCACGCGCTTCAGGCTGCGCAGCAGTTCGGCGACGCTCCACGCCTGCGAAATGCAACCGCGCGGCATGTACGGCGCTTCGGCATCGACGATTTCGCTCACCGTACCGACGCCCGCCTCGTTCAGGTGACCGTCGAACGATTCCAGCATCGCGCGGACGGCCGCGAGCTCGCCGGGGTACACCTTCAGCCACGCATCCACAAAGGGCCCGATGAGCCAGGGCCACACGGTCCCCTGGTGGTAGGCGGCGTCGCGCGCTCGCAGGTCGCCACTGTAGGTGGCCCGATAGCCTGGATGCTCGGCGGACAGCGTCTTGAGTCCGAACGGCGTCGCCAGTTTCTCGTGGACGGTGTCGAGCACCGGTCGCCAGCGCGACTCGTCGAGCACCGCATGCGGGAGCGACACCGAGAGCAGCTGATTGGGACGGCAGGCCGGGTCGTCGCCATTCTCACCGTCGAC
>CADEEX010000140.1:2510-9893 GCA_902826465.1 uncultured Acidobacteriota bacterium | reverse complement strand
GATCCATGTCGACCGTGTGCTGGTGCAGCGCCGGCAGGCGGTTCCGGGGACGCCTGCCAGGATGAGCTACACCGGCTGCCATTCGCTGCGTTCGTACTCCAGCATGCAGGGGACGGTGTACTGGACCCTGACGCCGCTCGGTCCAGACGGCGCGGAGTACCCGGTCACGCAACTGTTGATTCCACCCGCCAGGTCGCTCACTTCGACGGGATGCGGAAGCCCGGAATCGTTCGATCTCGACCTGAACCGTCCGATTGCCCCGCGGGCGCGCATCAACGTCGAGATCGTGTTCGACGACGGCGCGAAAACCGGATGGCAAGGGGTGCTGCCGGTCACGGGACAGTAGGCATCTGGTGATTCGAGGAGACACTCATGCGCGTGCGCTACTTGTTACCCGCCGTTCTGCTCGCACTCGTTCCGCTCGCGCAGCCTCACGACGTGCTGGCGCAGGCGAAGGAAGTGACCGGCACCTTCACCATCGACAAGGCGCCGGTGACGCTCACCAACGCGTATGCATTCGCCAGGCGTAGCGGCGCGGGCGACGACCAAGGGGTGCTGCTCCTGCTCACCAGCGCACCGGTGCCGGCGGAGGCGATCCGCGGCTACATGAACAATAGCTATTGGAATACCAAGGCGCTGGCGGGTGAGCTGACGGCGCTCGAAGTGATCATCATTCCGCAGCAACGCGACGCGGCCCGCGAGCCGGGCGGCCGGCGGAATTGCTGCCAGGTGAACTTCTACGACAAGCGGATCATCACGGAAGACAGAGGCCTGTCTATTTCCGGCACGCAGACGTTGACGCTCACGCAGGCGCCGGCCGGGCGGATTGCCGGGCGCGTGGTGCTGGCGGAAACCAAGAACGCGCCGAACTTCGGCAACGGCACGACGCTGGCGTACGACCTGACCTTCGACACGAAGCTCCTGACCGCGCCTTCGTTCCGCGGTCCGTGGGCTGACTGACGTCGCAAGATCAATCGTGGGGTCCGGCCTGGGGCGGACCGGTGGCGATGGTGGACGCCGCACGCGTTCCACGATCAGAGCGGCCGTGAGCACGCCGGTGCACGTCATCCAGGAACGCGAGCGGCAGCCGCTCTGGAGCTGTTATCACCGGCGACCCGAGCAACGTCGAGGGTCGCTCATACAATCCGGCGGCGAAGCGACGCGTTCCCCGGCGAGCGCACCCGGCCGCGAGGAGCGTGGAACGCGTGCGGCGTCCATGGTTCAGACCCGGTGTCCGGCTTGAGCCGAACCAGTAACTACGACCGCGGCGGCAACCGCCTGAATAACCGGATGAAGCGGGCGGCCGTCCATAGATCCGATCTGCGGCTGAAACAGCGTGGCCATGAAGAATGGGTGCGAGGCGAGTTCAATCGCTTCCACGCCGGCATCATCTGCACGCGCGCCGATCGTCAGGCCGTGACTGGAAAGGCGCTCGACGTACTCGGGCGAGAATCCGAAGTTGCACCAATGGAAGCCCTTGAAGGGTTCACCACCGCAGATCGCGTGCATTCGAGTTCCTGGAAGGGCAGTGACGATGCGCTCCTGGCCCACGAGGCTGCAGGCGAGACGGCGGACCACCAACGACTTGCCGTCCGGAGCGGTCTCGGCGTGGTCGGCGTCAGCGATGCCCGCCACGTTGCGGGCGAACTCGACCACCGCGTACTGAAATCCCGCACAGGTGCCGAGGAACGGCTGTCCTGAGGTTCTGGCGGACGTGATCGCGGCATACACGGCGGCGTCGTCGCGATAGGGACTCCCTGGAACCACCCACAGGCCATCGGCCTCAGAAATGCGAGCCTGGCCGGCCGCGTCCGTGCTCACCCAGGAAGCACGAACGTTCGCGGGCAGAAGTCTGATGGCGGCATCAAGCTCGCGATGCGTCAGGGAGGACGGGTCGCGATCGCCCAGCAGAACGACGTATTTCATAGAAAGCAATCAAGCGAGAGCAACGGTATAATTGTGGCTCCATTCTGGAGCCGTCATGCCCGTTGATTTCTCAATCAAGCAGGTGCCAGACGCGGTTGCCGAACGCCTTCGGGCACGCGCCGAGCGCAATCATCGTTCGTTGCAGGGCGAACTGCGATCGATCCTCGAGGAAGCTGCCGACGCTCAGAGCCCCCTCGACGCCCGCGGCCTGTTCGAGCGTGCCAGCAGCCGGGGGCACGTGCGCACTGGCCAGTCAGTGGTGGAAATGATTCGCGAGATGCGCGCCGAGCGCGGTCACACACTGGTGGCCCGCGGTGAACGTCGTTCTCGCAGATCCCACAAATGAAGGAAACTGGCGAACTGTCGGTTACTTCACATACTGATCGATGACCAGGATCACCATGCCAAGGAACACAGCGACATAGAACACCCGCTGTCCCCACTTCCGATACTTCCAGGGTCCAAATTCGGCTGTCATCGGGGCGCAGTCTAACCCAAAGGGCTTGGGTTGTCAGCGCTTCAATTTCCAGCGCCAGGAGTGGCGGTGGCGTCGCCATGTCGCCAGCGAACCGAGAGCATGCCGAGTCGTTGGCGGCGAGGTCGCCCCGCGTCCCGAGCGGCCGTGAGCACGCCGGGAGAGGGAGCACGGAACGGGAGCGAAGCGTCCCTTCGCATCGACGACGGCCCATCGTGATCCGTGTCATCGGAGTTAGCGATGTCGGTGCATGCCACGTGCGGTGGTGGCGGTCTTGCCCGTGAGGAAGATGCGTCTGCGAAGTACACGACGCGCAGCGACCGTTCCCCGGCGAGCGCACCGGGCGCCTCGGGGCGCGGGGCGACCTCGACGCCGCCATACAACGCCTCAGTCTTCCGGCGGCTCCCCGCTCGGCGCCATCTTGACCAGCCGCGGGTCGAACCGCGCCAGTGTCTCCACGAGGTCGGACTGCGCCGCCATCACCTCGTCGATGTTCTTGTAGGCCATCGGCGCCTCGTCTAGCCCCGCCGAGAGCAGTTTCACGCGACGCTCGCGCAGGTGCGCCTGCGTCTGCTCCCACGTGAACACCTTCTTGGCCTGCGTTCGGCTCATGCGCCGCCCGGCACCGTGCGACGCCGAGTCGAGCGACGCCTTCGAGCCGCGGCCGCGCACGATGTAGCCAGGGGCCCCCATGGACCCAGGGATCACGCCGAGCACACCCGCGCCCGCCGGTGTGGCCCCCTTGCGGTGGACGATCACCTCGGCCTCCGTGCCATCAGGCCGCGTGTGCCGCTCGCGCCAGGCGAAGTTGTGGTGGTTCTCGACGTCGAGCAGCACGCTCACGCCAAGCGCCTTCGCCACGTATCGGTGAATAAGTTCGTGATTAGCCGCGGCATAACGCCCCATCAGCGTCATCGCCTCCCAGTATTCCTGCCCGGCTTCGCTGTTCAGATCGAGCCAGGCCAGTTGCGCGAGGTCGTTCGGCAGTTCCGGGTGCAGCTGCTTTGCCAGCCGGCTGTAGTGCGCCGCGATCTGTGCACCAGACCCTCGGCTCCCGGAGTGACTGAGGAGCGCGAGGTAACTGCCGCGGGGTAGCCCGACGCTGTCGTCGAGCACGGTCAGCTCGCCGAATTCGACGAAATGGTTGCCGCTGCCGCTCGTGCCGAGTTGCGACCACGCCTTGTCCTTGAGACCGGAGGTGACCTGCGTGACGTTCCAGTCGGCGTCCATGACCTCGTGCTGCCGACGCGTCTTGAACGACGCCCCCATGCCGAAGCGCGTTTCGCCCTCAATGGCGCGGGTGAGGCGCGCTTCGTCGTGATCAAGTGTGCTCACGGGCAGATCGAGCACCGTGAGCTTCATGCGGCAGGCGATATCCACACCGACGGCGTACGGGATAACCGCGTTCTCTGTCGCAAGCACGCCGCCAATCGGCAGGCCGTAGCCGACGTGCGCGTCCGGCATCAGCGCGCCAGACACCGCCACCGGCAGCTTGCAGGCGTTGCGCATCTGCTGCAGCGCGCTCGCCTCGAACTTGTTACCCCACACCTGGTACGGCGCATCCTCGCCGCGAGCGACGAACCGCTGACCGGCGGCCACTTTGTGGGTCTTCTTGCTCATCGCCTCACTCTCATCGTCGCTGATGTCCGTCTGGAGTGGGATCGCTCAGCAAGAGGCTGAGGCGGTGATATAACCGAGCAGACGGAGGCTTACGTGTGATTCCGTGCGTCGAACTTGGCGTGCAGCGACAGCACTGAGTCGGCCAGCAACTGGACGTCGCCGCGGAGCGACTCATGAAGCGCGAGCATCTCGCTGCGTGTTGCCAAGGGCGCGATAGCGGCCTTCAGCCGTTGTTCCGTCGCTACTAGCTCCGCCTTGGTCGCAAGTGGTGCGACGGCCGTCGCGATGGCGGCGTGCAGTTCTTCTCGGGTCGCCAACGGTGCGATGGCAGCCGCGAGGTCGCCTCGGGTCGCTACTTGGTCGTCGAACGCGATCGGCTTCTTCGTCATTGGCCTCGCCTCAGCAGAACCTGACCGACGACGACGGTAACATCGTCGGCGGGTGGGTTCAAGCCGATGCCAGTCATCGATGCGCTCGGTCAACGGGACATGATCAGGAAGGCGGCGACCTCGACGCCGTTCACAAGAGCCCACGTGAGGGCCCGTAGACGATGCTCTAGCAGCTAGCGGCTGGCTGTTCGGCTGCGGAGGAAGGCCATGGTTCCGGCGCTTACCGTGATGACGACCCCCGCCGCCAGGAGCCGCGTCGACGGGCTGAGAGGCATTAGCGCCACGGCAAACACGGCGAGGAGCATCACCATCACGCCGATGAACTGCGCAGATGTGGTCATGCGCGCGATTCTAGCCCGTTCTGTTCGCCTGTTTCCCTGATTCGCGCAGCGTGACAGGCGAGGCGGCGAGGTCGCCCCGCGGTCCGAGCAGCCGGCCTTCGACTGCGCTCAGGCCGACCTGAGCAATGTCGAGGGCCGTGAGCACTCCGGACACGAATCACGGAACGGGAGCGGAGCGTCTCCTCGTATCGACGACGGCGCAACGTGATCCGTGGCCTCGGAGTTAGCAGTGGCGGTGCATGCCACGTGCGGTGGCGGTGGACTGCCCCGTGAGTCGATGCGTCAGCGAAGAGCACGACGCGGAGCGAGCGGTCCCCGGCGAGCGGACCGGCTGCCTCGGGGCACGGGGCGACCTCGACGCCGTCGTAGAACTCGCGCCTGTGAGAGGGTGTCGTCGCCGGGCTGAAGCCGGGCGCTACGTTGTTCGCGTCAGTGCGCCGTGCGGGTCGCGCCGGGCGTCTTCTGCAACAGCAGCCGCATCTCGAGCAGTTCGATGAGCGTGTCAGCACGCGTCCGCAGACACGGACGCTCGAGCAGCGCCTGTTTCTCGAGCGGTTCGAAGTCGAGATACTGCGCCAGCGCGTTCACCAGATCTGCGTCGCTCATGGCGGTGGCCCCGGGTGCGTCTTCATTGGCATGTCCGATGGCCGGCGCCAGCAGCGTCTCGAGCCGGGTGCGATGCCGCTGCAGCGTCAGTCGATCGTCGGCGCTGAGTGTTGGCTCTGGAATCGGCGTGACCAGGGCGCGCCGATAGCTGAGCGCGTGGTCTTCAGTGTCGATCGAGAAGCGCTCCAGACCGCGCAGCACGATGTTGTAGCGGCCGTCGTTGAGGCGCTCGAAGTGCGTGATGAGCCCGCTGCATCCGGTGCCGTAGACGGGCGGTGGGCCCTCTTCACCATCTTCAAGGGGGCGCTTCAGCAGGACCATGCCGATCACGCGATCGCCGGCGAGCGCGTCGGCCACCATCGCCCGGTAGCGTGGCTCGAAGATGTGCAGGGGCAGAAACACCTGCGGGAACAGGACGACGTTGGGAAGCGGGAAAAGCGGCAGCAGTTCAGACATCGCTGATTTCGGATTGCCGATTGCTGATTGCGAGTGCTGATCGGATTGCCGATTTCGGATTCGCTGATTGCCAATCCATCAATCAACAATCCGCAATTTGCAATGTGTTGCGTCAGTGGATCGTCTTGGTCTTCTTGTCCATGTAGTCCATGAGGACATATTGCCCGAGCGTGTAGGGCGTTGTGAAGTAGGCCTTGCCCTTGCAGATTTCCGCGACCTTCCGCACGAACGCAATCAGGTCGTAGTCGCGCGCCAGCATGAACGTGTTGATCATGATGTTGCTCTTGCGGCAGGCGGCGACCTCCGCCAGCGTCTCAGACACCACGAACGGGTCGAGACCGAAGGCGTTGCGATAGATGCGTCCGTCGGGCTGCGTCAGTGCCGACGGCTTGCCGTCGGTGATCATGATGATCTGCCGCATGTCTTTGCGCTGACGATCGAGAATGCGGCGCGCCAGACGGAGGCCTTCGCGCGTGTTGGTGTAGTGCGGACCTACGCGCACGCGCCCAAGTTCGGCCAGCGGAATCTCTTCGGCCGAGTCGTGGAACAGCACCACCTTGAGCGCGTCGCCGGGATACTGCACCTTGATCAGCTGCGCCAGCGCCAGCGCCACGCGCTTGGCCGGCGTGAAACGATCCTCACCATAGAGGATCATGCTGTGGCTGCAGTCGAGCATCAGCACCGTGGCGCACGAACTCTGATACTCGCCCTGCACCACCATCAGGTCTTCGTGGGTGACGTGGATGGCGCCGCTCCGACCAGGCGCGCGCCCGGCGGCGACCTCGCGTGCTTCGCGGCGCACGGCGTTCAGCAGCGTGCTCGACGCATCGAGGTTGATGGTGTCGCCGAACTCGTACGGCTTCGGTGCGCCCGTGGTTTCAACGCCGGTGGACTGCTCGTGCGTGTCGTGCCGCCCCTCGCTGCTGTGTCCCACCGAACCGAGCAGATCGCGCAGGGCACGGTAGCCAAGGAAATCGAGCGCCTTGTTGGTCACCTCGAAGGTGACCGGTTGCTCCGGCTCGCCTTCGCCAGCCTGACCGCGGCGCTTCCGCTCAGCCTCGAGATCCGGCGGCATCGTGATGTAGCCGTCGTCGCCCATCTTCTGGATGATCTGGTCGATCAGCTGCTCCAGCTTCGAGCGCGTTTCGTCCTGATCGCCATCGGCCGGATCGCCGAGGAGCTGATCGATGGTGTCCTGCGGCAGCACGCCACCATTGAAGAGCGCATCAAGAATGGCATCGTGCAGCGCCTGCATCGTCTTGTCGGTGTCGTCTTCGCCGCCGCGCGGGTTCCCGAAGCCGCTCGAGAGCAGCAGGTCGGACAGCTTCGACACCAGATCTTCGAAATCCAGTCCGTCGAGCAGGTCGCCGGTGAACTTGGTGTAGCGATACTTCATGACGATGGAATTGCAGATTGCAGAAGGCCGATTGCTGAACGGCACAACGCCGCCGGCATCAACGAGTCAGCTTGTCTCAATCTGCAGTCAGCACTCAGCATTCAGCAATGTCCGCGGTCAGTTGTAGTACTTCTTCTTGCCGCCAGGCATCCGCGTCTCTTCTTCTGCCTGCGG
>CADEEX010000140.1:0-2410 GCA_902826465.1 uncultured Acidobacteriota bacterium | reverse complement strand
AGTTGTAGTACTTCTTCTTGCCGCCAGGCATCCGCGTCTCTTCTTCTGCCTGCGGTTCTTCGCGGCGCGCCGGCCGACGCTTTTCGCGCGGCTCGTCGCCCGCCATGTAGCCGCCGCTATCGGTGCGGCTGATCTTCTTCTGCGCGCACAAGCCTTCGAGTACGAAGTCGATGGCCGCAGCCACGACCGGCGCCGGAGCTCCCGGCTCGATGCCAATCTTCTCGGCCAGCTCGTCGAGCCCCTGCACGCGCTTGGTCTCGGTGATCACTGTGTCGGCCGACGTCATGTCGGTGAGCGGCAGCGAGCCACCGAGCTCGAACCAGTCGATCACTGAGCGCGCGTCCTTGGTCTCGATTAGACCGGTGAACACGCTGCCGATGGCCGACTTGATGAGGTCGCGCGCGATCTGCTCGGCGCCGCGCATTTCACCTTCGTACTCGAGCTCGAACTTGCCAGTGATAGAGGGGAGTGCCGCGTACAGATCGCTGACGCGCGGCACGACGATCCCTTCCTTGTTGGTGAGTGCGCGCCGTTCGGCGTTTGACGTCACCAGTTCGAGCGTCGTGATCGGCAGACGCTGGCTGACACCGGAGCGCTTGTCGATCTTGCGGTCTGCCCGTGCCTGGAACGCCACCTCCTCGACAACCTCCCGCACGTAGTCGGGGATATGCACGCGGCCGGTGCCGCGATTGGTCCACGCTTCCTGCGTCGTGATGGCGACGGCGTTGGCTCTCGACGTCGGGTAGTGGGTCCGAATCTCGGAACCGATGCGGTCTTTGAGCGGCGTAATGATTTTGCCGCGCGCCGTGTAGTCTTCAGGATTGGCCGTGAACACCAGCATGACGTCGAGCTTCAGGCGAATCGGGTAGCCCTTCACCTGAATATCGCCCTCTTGCAGGATGTTGAAGAGCCCCACCTGAATCTTGCCGGACAGATCGGGCAGTTCGTTGATGGCGAAGATGCCGCGATTGGCGCGCGGCAGCAGGCCATAGTGCATGGTCAGTTCGTCGGCCAGGTTCAATCCCGCCTGTGCCGCCTTGATCGGATCGACGTCGCCGACGATGTCGGCGATGGTGACGTCGGGCGTGGCCAGCTTCTCGACGTAGCGCGACTCGCGGGGGAGCCACGCGAGCGGCATCTCGTCGCCCTCGCGCGCGACCCGCGCGCGGCAGGCGCCGCAGATCGGATTCAACGGATCGTCGTGAATCTCGCAGCCGGGCACGACCGGAATCTGTTCGTCGAGCAGATCGACCAGCGCGCGGAGGATGCGGCTCTTGGCCTGACCGCGCAGGCCGAGCAGGATGAAGTTGTGGCGAGAGAGGATCGCATTGACCAGCTGCGGGACGACCGTTTCGTCGTAGCCGATGACGCCCGGGAACAGCGCTTCGCCCGCTTGCAGCTTGCGCACGAGGTTGTCGCGGATTTCCTGTTTGACGGAGCGGGGTTGCGAACCGACGCGCTGGCGCAATTCGCCGAGCGTCTGGGGAAGTGCGGCCATGGGTTCGATTCTATCCGAACTAGACTGGCGCTCCTGTGAGCGACCTCTTCTTCACGGCGCCTCGTCCGCTCGTGTTTGCACACCGTGGCGGCGCTGCGCTGGCGCCGGAGAACACGATGGCGGCGTTCGATCTGGCGGCGTCGCTCGGTGTCGATGGCTTCGAGCTCGACGTCAGGCTGTCGAAGGACGGCGAGGTGATGGTCCATCACGACCGCCTGCTCGACCGCACGACCGCCTTGTCCGGTCCGATTGAACAGGGCTCGGCGAGTGAACTCGTCGATGCCAACGTGCCGCGTCTGGAGTCAGTGCTCGAGCGTCACCCGCAGATGCGCGTCATCGTCGAGCTGAAGGTGAACTCGATCGAATGCGCCGACCGGGTCGTCGACATCGTCAAGTCAGCGGGTGCCGAGCGTCGTGTGTGTCTCGGCGGCTTTGGCCGCCGCGCGCTCCGGCACGTCCGCCGCATCGCGCCAGAGATTGCGACCAGCGCCGCGCGTGAGGACGTGCGGTGGGCGCTGTATCGCAGCTGGTGTCGCTGGCCGATTCGCCGTGCGCCGTACCAGGGTTATCAAGTGCCCGAGTTTGCCGGCAGCACGCGGGTGGTGTCGCCTCGCTTCGTCGCCGACGCGCACCGCGCCGGTCTCCCGGTGCAGGTGTGGACGGTCAACGATGTCGAGCACGCGCGGCGATTGCTCGAATGGGGCGTCGATGCGTTAATCACCGATCGGCCGGATGTGATGGTGCCGCTCATCAGGGCTTAAGTCTTAGGGCTCAGGGCTCAGGGCTCAGGGCTCAAGGGCTCAGCCTCGTAAGTGTCTCATCGCTACGTGACAAGGGTTATCCCTCGCGTCGGGTACTATCTTCGGCGGGGCGGGCTAGTCTGGTGCAGAGTGTCTACTCCGCCGTGCGTCC
>CADEEX010000139.1 GCA_902826465.1 uncultured Acidobacteriota bacterium | reverse complement strand
CTCGGACAGCCCTGACCCACGACGATCGGTCTGGTGCATCGCGCCGGCGATATCCTTGATTTCCGCACTACCGGCGCCGAGCCATTCGAAATAGCTCCCCTCAACGCCGTCAATCGTGGGAGCAATCAGCCGGGTCGGCTCGACCTGCGCGGGCAACCGTGCGCCGACCGAGATGTTGGTGGCAAACAGCTCGTCAGGCACCGTCTTGCCGAGTAACGCATACACGTTGCGCAGGTGGCGCCTGAACAGATCGTCGAACTCCAGATCGTGGTCCGACGAGTGATCGTCGCCGTACCACCAGAACCAGTCGCTGCCTTCGGCAATCAGGATTTCCTCGTGTGCCCGGGCCACGGCGGTGGCGTCGGCCGTTTGCGGCCCGTCGAGCGCATCGCGCGCTTCGGCGAGTTGGCTCCAGCCTTTGTGGTCGTCCTGATGTCCGATCCAGATATAGAAGTTGGAGTCGATCCACGACCCCGGGAAGATGTTGTGCATCCCGCGACCTGGCGCCTGGCACGCCTCGGCCATCGTCACCGACCGCAGCGACGGCTCCGAGGCCAGCCGCCCGTACAGGGCGCGGAGAAAGGGGCGCCCCTGCCCCTCGAAGTGTTCCCACGCGTTCTCGCCATCGAGGATCACGAAGATGACAGGATCGGCATTCCCGGCACGCTCCGCACGGCGTCCACTTTCGACCAGCCTGGCCACGAAGTCGGCGGCGGCCCGTCCGGCATCCCACCCGGAGTATTCGAATCCAATCAGGTCCGACAGGGAGTGGTCACGAAAGCCGCAGGCGATCTGGCCCGAGACCCGGTAACTGGCGTACAGCTCGGCCGGATGGTTCACGTACCCCGCGCCGTCGCGCCCGAACTGGATGCCGATGGAATTGGCCAGAATCTGCTCGTCCGTCGCCATCCACTCGAACCCGGCGGCGGCGGCGAGCGGAATCATCGCGTCGGAGACCGACCCCTCCGATGGCCACAGCCCCCTGGGGCGACGTCCGAACAGCCGCTCGTGGCACGCCGCCGCCCGCTCGAGCTGTTCACGCGCGTCCTCAGGACGCTGAAACCGGTGCCGCGGCATCTTCGAATGCGGATGGGTCCGCTTGTAGACGTCGGTGTCGCAGAGCAGCGGCAGAATCGGGTGGTAGAACGGCGACGTCGCAATCTCAATCTGCCCGCTCTCCCCCAGCCGCCGATATGTCGGGATCACGGCATTGAGCAGCTCGAGTTCGGCCTCCCGCAGCGCCTGCTTGTCGTCTTCCGTGAAGCCGCGCGCCTTGGCGAGTAACGCGCGGACGCGGGGATCGCGCTCCATCGCATAGGGATCCATCCAGGCGAGCTTCTGCCAGACCTGCAGGTCGCGCAGTTCGTCTGTACTGAAGCGGCGCACGGCATCATCGATCTCCGCCGCCGACGCCGTGGCGCCGCGTTTGGCGAGCAACTCCGCATACCGCGGATAGATGTCGATCATGCGCGCACGCTGCGCGTGAAAGAAGTTCCGCAGCATGAACTGGACGTCATCGGACGTCAGCGTGTCGGCCGGCTTGAGGCCGACCTCGAGGTACCGATCGTGGGCCCGTCCCTCGGCGAACGCCTCGAGCTGTACCAGCAGCGACGGCACCAGGTTGAAGGTCACCCGCACCGACGGAAATTCGTCGAGCAAGGCCGCCATGCCGTAGTAGTCCTTCAGCCCGTGCAGGCGCACCCACGGCAGGATGTGCTCGCGCGTGACGAGGTCTTCGTAGTACGGCTGATGCATGTGCCACAGGAGCGCCACTCGAGTCATGGTGTTAGTCTAGTCCGCGGGAATCGTGCGTATCCTCGACCGCTATCTGGTTCGCGAAATCGCGATGCCCCTGCTGCTCGGGCTGACGGTGTTGACGTTCATCCTCGAGCTGCCGCCCATCCTGCAGCAAGGGGAAGAATTCATCGCCCGCGGCGTCGAGTGGACCATCGTCGCGCGCGCGCTCGTGACCTTGCTGCCCCAGGCCTTGTGTCTGACGATTCCGATGGCGGTGTTGCTGGGCATTCTCGTCGGATTCGGTCGGGTGTCAGCCGACCGCGAGTTTGTGGCCATGCAGGCGTGCGGCGTCAGCCTGATGCGACTCGCCCGTCCGGTGCTGTTCGTGTCGGCGCTCGGCACGGCGGCCACAGCCTACGAAACGATCATCGCGCTCCCCGACGCCAACCAGACCTACCGCGAGATCGTCTTCGTCCTGCTGGCGCAGCGCGTCGAGAGCACGGTGAAGCCGCGCGTGTTCTTCCAGGACTTCCCCAATAAGGTGCTGTATGTCCGCGAGGTGCCACCGGAAGGGGGCTGGAAGGACGTCTTCCTCGCCGACACCTCGAACCCGAATGAAACGACGGTCTACTTCGCCAAGGAAGGGCGCATTCGTCTCGACCGCGAGAAGCGACGGGTCCAGCTCGAACTGATCGACGCCACCGCCAACACCCCGCACGCCGACAAACCCGACGCCTACGAAGAGAACGCCTTCGAGCGCCTGTTCCTGACGCTCGATCCTGACACCGTGTTCAAGCGGCCGCCTTCGCGTGGCGCGCGCGAGATGACCGGCGCCGAACTCCGCGAGGAGATCAAGGCCGCGGCGGAGCACAACGATCCCGCCTACGAGGCGCGCTTCATGTTGCAGCAGAAGCTGTCGCTGCCACTGGCCTGCCCCATTCTGGCGCTGATTGGTCTCGCGCTTGGTGCCACCAATCGCAAGGATGGCAAGCTCGCCAGCTTCGCTGTCGGGATGGGCGTGATCTTCCTGTACTACGTGCTGCTCTGGGGCGCACGCGCCGCGGCCATGGGCGGACGCTTCAGTCCTGAGATGGCGCCGTGGACCCCGAACCTGGTGCTCGGTGTCGCCGGCGTCGCCCTGCTCGTCTGGCGCAGTCGCTGGGCCGATCACCCAGTGCGCGTCAGTCTGCCGGCCATCTGGCGGCGACTCCTCGATCGCAAGCGGGCTGACACGCCGGTGGCCGACCCGCCGATTCGCCGCACGGCCGATCGCGTCGTCGTGGTGATCCGGTTCCCGCAGCTCAACGTTCCTCGCCCGAGGATTCTCGACCTGTATCTCTCCGGCGAGTACCTGCGCGTGCTCTTCCTCGGCATCGTCTCGCTGCTCGGACTTTTCTACATCTCGACGTTCATCGACCTGGTCGACAAGCTGTTCCGCGGCGAGGCAACGGGCGCCATGCTCCTCAGCTACTTCTACTTCCGGACTCCGCAGTTCGTCTTTTTCGTGATTCCGATGGGCGTGCTGGTGTCGACGCTGGTGACGATCGGCCTGCTGACCAAGAGCGGCGAACTACTGGTCATGCGGGCGTGCGGAATCAGTCTCTATCGCACGGCCATGCCACTGCTCTTCTTCGCGCTGATCGCCAGCGGTGTGCTGTTCCTGATGCAGGAACGCGTGCTGACCAGCGCCAATCGCCGAGCCGATCAGCTCGAACGGACCATCCGTCGGTGGCCTGCGGCCACCACCGCACTCAACCGACGCTGGGTCGTCGGCACGTCCGGCGAGCTCTATCACTACGACGTCTACGATCCCGACGCCAACCGATTCCACAATCTGCTCGTCTATCGACTCGACGACACCGCGTGGCGCCTGCGCTCCGTCACCAGAGCCGCCACAGCGACGCTGGCGCCGGCGGCCCACCCTGGAGAGATTTCGAACAATCACTGGATCGCCAGCCAGGGATGGACGAAGACTCTTCCCCCCAATCGCAAGGTCGGCGATCCGAAAGCCATTCAGCACAACGCGTTCGATCGAAGCGAGCTGACACTGGAATCGCCCACCTATTTCAAGACCGAAGAGCCGATTGCGGAGCTGATGACGTACGCGCAACTGCGCGACTACATCACGCGACTGCGCGCCAGCGGCGCCAACGTGGTCCCGCAGATGGTGGCGCTGCAGCGGAAGATTGCGTTCCCTTTCGTCACCGTCATCATGACGGTGCTCGCGGTCCCCTTTGCGGTCACGACCGGTCGGCGCGGGGCGATGTACGGCGTCGGCATCGGGATCATGCTGGCCATTACCTACTGGGTGATGCTCAGCGTGTCAGGAGCGCTCGGTTCGGCCGGCGTGATGCCGCCGATTCTTGCCGCGTGGGCGCCCAACATCCTGTTCGGATCGGCGGCGCTCTACATGGTGCTGACGGTCAGAACCTAGCGCTCGACGCGAACGTTCCGCAGCCAGACGCTTCCTGAACTTCCCGGCAGACTGTTCGTCGTGTCGACGATGAACATGATGTTGCGGACGGTGGCGGTTGGCGGACGCGCGCTGTGCGTCTCGCCCACCGCCGTCATGTCGTCGAAGAAGATCGACCGCGTGCGCTCGGTGCCATCCAGGTATACCGAGCGTTGCCAGCGTTCTGGTGGCGCGCCCCGCACTTCCGCTCTTACCTGCACCGACACGCGCATCGGGTGTTCCGCCCGCGCACTGAACGTCAGGCGATCGAACGCACCCACACCGTTGAGCGTATCCACCGCGATGCCAGCGAACTGTCCCGTGTTCGGGCCGCCCGAGAGCCCGTAGCGCATCCGCAGCTCCGACCCAGCGGTCGTCGTCACCACGTTCACTGCTGACAGCGACGTCCCGTCGTTCTCGATGGTCCATCCGGTGGGCGTCCGGCCGTCGAAGAGATCCGCATGGTCGTCCGGCCGGCTGCCAGCAGACGGCCGGGAAGGCGCAACAACAGGGATCGCCGTCGCCGGTCGCACGTAAATCGGATTGCTCGTGATCCAGGCCGGCCCATCGGGATGGCGCGGGTCGCGGACCTCGACGCGATAGGCACCCACGGTCGAACCGATCGGCAATGTCAGCGCACGCTCCGTCCGGTCTTCTGCGACCGCCGCGTCCCCGTGCCACACCGACGTGACGAAGCCGTCGCCACCGTTGTGCCTGATATGCAGCGCCAGGCTCTCGGCAGGTGCGATCGTTCCTCCCTGGTTCACGACCGATCCCGCCGCACTGGAGGCTGAGAAGAAGAGCGAGGGCGGCGACGCCCACGAATCGATGGCGGTATAGGCCTGGCCCTGCCTGATTGCCGCCATGACGCGGGCCGCATCAACGGTCGCGTCGCCAGTCATCGGCCCTGTGGGCGTCACGCGCACGGACAGCGCACGAAATGACGCCTCGTACCCGGGGAACGGCAGCGAGAACCGACTGTCGCCCGGCTCGGTGTTGGCGAGCGCCACGTTCGCATGCGCGTCAACGCCGGCAAGACCCACGATGGGCCGATCGATCAACAGCCGACTCCATCGCGCTTTGGCGTCGGTCGACGGGGTCAGCAACGATCCGATCGTTTCGCTCGGCCGGAACATGTACGTGAACAGCGCGCCGACGAGACCAACGCGATGAGCGAGGCCGCCTTCGTAGACGTGCACGCGCCAGGCGGTGTCGGGGTTGACGACCTCAAGACCGTCAATGGGCACCGACCAGTCGCGCCACGCGAGCTCCGTCTTCGGCGAATCTGGATGCGCGGCAATACCGAACCCACCCAGCCGCTCGACGTCTTCCACGACGTCGCGCGGTTCGCCGCCGAGCGGATACGGCGTCGCGCCGAGTCCAAGCACGGCGTAGTGGCCGCCAGTGGTGCTGACCTCGACACCATCAAGGCACAACACACCCGATCGATACATGGGTGGGTCGGGCGTGCGAACGCCGTCGCCATGATCGGTGAAGACGATGAACTTCAGGCCGGCGCGGGCTGCCGCAGCCGCCACCACTTCGGGATGGCTGAGACCGTCGGATCGGTTGGTGTGAATGTGAATCAGTCCGGGGAGCGCGCCATCGCTCCAGGACGTGTCGAGCGCCAGCGGACGTGGTGGCAGTGAGAGGACGGTCCAAACAGCAACGGCGGCCACAAGGGCCGCCGTTACCAGCAGAGCACGTTTCACCGTTCGACCGTCGTTACAGCTTCGCCGCTGACTTGAGCGCGGCGGCCTTGTCCGTCCGCTCCCACGTGAACTCCGGCTCCGTGCGGCCGAAGTGACCGAACGCCGCGGTCTTCTTGTAGATCGGACGACGGAGGTCGAGTTCTTCCATGATGCCGCGCGGCGTCAGCTTGAAATGCGCGCGGACGATCTCGGTGATCTGTTCTTCCTCGATGCGGCCGGTGCCTTCGGTATGGACCATCACCGACACCGGGTCGGCGACGCCGATGGCGTAGGCGAGCTGCACCAGCGCGCGGTCGGCGATGCCCGCCTTGACGACGTTCTTCGCGATGTAGCGCGCCATGTAGCAGGCCGAGCGATCGACCTTCGTCGGATCCTTGCCAGAGAACGCGCCACCGCCGTGTGGTGCCGCGCCGCCGTAGGTGTCGACGATGATCTTGCGGCCGGTCAGCCCGGCGTCGCCGTGCGGACCACCGACAACGAAACGCCCGGTGGGATTGACGTAGATCTTCGTGTGCTTGTCGCGCAGCGAGGCCGGGATCACCTTGTTGACGATGTGCTCGGTGACATCAGCGGTGATGGTGGCCAGCGAGGCCTTCTCGCTGTGCTGGCTGGAGACCACAATCGCATCGACGCGCAGCGGCTTGTGCCCGTCGTACTCGACGGTGACCTGCGACTTGCCGTCGGGACGCAAATACGGCAGCTGGCCGCTTCGGCGTGCCTCTGACAGGCCGCGCGCCAGCTTGTGCGCCAGCATGATCGGCAGCGGCATCAGCTCTTCGGTTTCCGTGCAGGCGAACCCGAACATGAGGCCCTGGTCGCCAGCGCCACCGGTGTCGACGCCCATCGCGATGTCGGGCGACTGGCTGTGAATGGAGGACAGCACCGCGCACGTCTCTGCGTCGAAGCCGAACTTCCCGCGGGTGTAGCCGACCTCGGCGATCGTCTGCCGTACCACCGCCTGATAGTCGATCTGTGCGGTGGTCGTGATTTCGCCCGCCACCATGGCGAGACCGGTCGTGACGAGCGTTTCGCACGCCACGCGGCTCTTGGGGTCCTGGGCGAGAATGGCGTCGAGGATCGAATCCGAAATCTGATCGGCGATCTTGTCGGGATGCCCTTCGGTCACCGACTCCGACGTAAACAGGTGCCGTCCTTTACGGCTCATGCCGCGACTCTCCTTCCGCACCTCAGCTCGGCTGGGTGCGAGTAAAGCAACTACAGTGCTGTGGTAAACGAGTCAGCTTACCAGATTACGCACGCGGGTGAAAACGTTCGTACACCGCGCGCAGCCGCGCCTCGAGCACGTGCGTGTAGATCTGTGTGGTCGACAGATCCGCGTGCCCGAGCATCAGTTGAATCGAGCGCAGGTCGGCGCCACGTTCGAGCAGGTGGGTCGCAAACGAATGGCGGACGACGTGTGGGCTCAGCGCCGTGCGGACGCCCGCCCGAAGACCGTGCCCCTTGATGATCTTCCAGAACCCCATGCGCGTGAGCGGGCCGCCACGATGGTTGACGAAGAGCCGCGGCGCACTCGGCGCCCGTCCCGCCGCGGCACGGGCGACCAGCTGTGGCCTGGCGTGCTGCTGATACTCACGGATCCAGCGGACCGCTTCGGCGCCCATCGGAATCACCCGCTCCTTGCTCCCCTTGCCGATGCAGGTCAGGTATTCCTCGTCGAGCCGCAGATCCGACGCGCGCACGCCGATCAGTTCAGACACACGCATGCCCGTGGCATAGAGCAACTCGAGCATGGCGCGATCGCGCAGGCCAAGGGGCGTGGTGATGTCGGGTGCCAGAAGCAGGGCGTCGACCTCGTCTTCGCCGAGGAACTTCGGGAGCGACGGCCACGCTTTCGGCGGACGCAGGTCGTCGGCCGGGCTCTCCGTCAGACGCTGCTCCATCACCTGGTAGCGGTAAAAGCCGCGCACCGCGGCGACGGTCCGCGCCACCGAGCGCGGCGACAGTCCCTGAATGCGCATCTCGCGCACGAACGCCTCGAGCTGCGGCCGCGTCAGCGCCGTCAGCGACGCGCCCTCGCGCTCGGCAAACGACGACAGCATCCGGAGGTCGCGCGCGTAGCTGTCGATCGAGTGCACCGCCAGCCGTCGCTCGACGCGGAGATGGTCCAGGTACGCGTCGATCACGTGCGTATGCTAACATCCGCGGTTTCCTGAGGTCGTCTGAGCATGTCTGTGCGTTCGAAGTGGCAGTCTCTCCCTACAGAGGCGATCAATCCCGCCACGCTCGCCCTCGACAAGTTGTCCTCCGCGGACATCGTCGAAGGAATGTTGAACGAAGATCGCAAGATGCTGACGGCGGTGCAGCGTGAGAAGGAACGCATCGCGGTCGGTATCGACATCATCACGCAGGCACTGCGCAAAGGTGGACGCATTATCTTCGTCGGCGCCGGCACGAGCGGCCGCCTTGGCATCCTCGAAGCCGCCGAGATGGGCCCCACCTTCGGCACGCCCGACGCACTGGTGCTCGCCGTGATGGCTGGCGGCAAAGACGGCTTCCTGCACGCGCGCGAAGGCGTGGAAGACAACTTCGAGGAAGGGGCGCGCTCGCTCAACCGGCTCAAGGCCACGAAAAAAGATGTCGTCATCGGTGTGTCAGCCAGCGGCATGACGCAGTTCGTGCGCGGCGGCCTGACACGCGCGCGCCGGGCCGGCTCGAAGGTGATCTTCGTCACCTGCGATCCTCGGACCGAACTGCAGACGTTCGTCGACCTGACCATTGCACCGGCGGTCGGCCCCGAGGTGATCGCCGGATCGACACGCCTCAAGGCCGCGACCGCCACCAAGCTCGTGCTCAACATGCTCACCACCGGGTCGATGGTTCGCATCGGAAAGACCTACGGCAACCTGATGGTCGACGTGCAGGTCGGTTCGGAGATGCGCAAAGACCGCGCGCGCCGCATCGTGACCACCGTCACCGGGCTCGAACCGGATGAGGCCGACAAGCTGCTGCGCCAGGCACGGTGGAACGTCAAAGCGGCCATCGTGATGAAGAAGACCAACCTTACGTATCCACGCGCGGTCGCGAAGCTGCGCAAGTCGCACGACTTCGTACGCGACGCGATCGGCGAAGATGCCGAACCGCGCTTGCGCGAACTGCTCGACCACCACGACCCCACGCCGCGCACTTAGGCGCCCGCCATCCCGACGCGGCTCGCATGCATCGATCGGAAGCGGTCCGCACCACAACGACACTGCTCGAGTCGGCCGTGGCGACCAGGCTCTTTCCTGCCGCCGTCGCAGAGGTTGGCAGCAGTCGCGGTGTCGAGTGGTCAGACGCTTTCGGCACTCTCACCTTCGACGCCGACACATCGCCCGCCGCTCTCGACACCATCTTTGACCTCGCCTCGATCACCAAGGCGCTGTCGACCACGACGCTGGTGTTGGACCAGCTGGCCACAGGGCTGCTGGCGCTCGATGAACCGGTCGCTCGCAGCTTTCCTGAGTGGCTGGGCGCCGGCCGCGCCGACGCGACACTCCAGGATCTACTCGAGCACTGCAGCGGACTTCCGGCACGACTGCTCGATCCGCCTCCGTCAACGCGACGCGAATTCGAGCACGACATCTGCACCATGCCGCTCGAGTATCCGCTGAGGCAGCGATCGATCTACTCGGACCTCGACTTCATCCTGCTCGGCTTTCTGATCGCCGACCGCGGACGGCAATCACTCGAGTCGCTGTTCGACGATCTGCGTCTCCGGCTGACGGCTGGTGTGGACGATGCCACGGATGTGCTGACGTTCCGGGTTTCACCGTCGCAGCAACCGCGCACCGCGCCGACCGTGCCCTTGCCGGAAGATCTTCGGGCCCCGCGCCGTCTGGCGGGAGAGGTCCACGACAACTACGCGGCCGCCCTCGGCGGCGTTGCCGGGCACGCCGGACTCTTCGGCACCGCGTCCGGCGTGGGCCGCGTCGCGCGACTGGCACTGCGTGGCGCGCGCGGCGATGCCTTCACACCGTCGCCGTTCACACCGCCGGCCATGCGCCTGGCGCGGCGTCGAAGCGCCGTCCCGCGCAGTTCGCGCGCGCTCGGCTGGGACACGATGCTCCCGACCTCGTCGTGCGGCACGCGGATGTCGTCCGGTGCCTTCGGTCACGTCGGCTTCACCGGCACGTCGCTTTGGAGCGATCCC
>CADEEX010000138.1 GCA_902826465.1 uncultured Acidobacteriota bacterium | reverse complement strand
CTTGGGCTCAGAAGAGGGCAAGGTGAGGAGTATGGGACGGAGGCGATGCTCGCCTGGCCGTGGACGCTCGAGATGGATCCGTCGGCGAGCGTCTACTCGGCCACCGTGTGGTTGCTTGCGATCTGGACCGCGCTGCACGTGGGGGTGGGCGTGATCATGCAGCTGTACTGCATCGCGCGACGGCTGGCAGGACGCATGACCGCGCGCTACGACATCGACATCGCCAACGTGGCGCTGTACTGGCACTTCACCGGCGTCACCGCGATCGTCACGGTGGCAGTGATCGCCGGGTTTCCCCTGGTGGCATGAGCGATGGACTCTGCACTGCACGAACGCCACGAGCGACTGTGGGTCCCGGTTGTGGCGCCCGCCATCTGGGCGACGCATTTTACGCTGTGCCAGATCACGGCGGCGCTCTGGTGCGGGCGGCTTGCCACCACGGCCCCTCTGGCATCGCTTCAGGCCATCCTGATCGCATTGACAGTGTTCGCGATCGGCGGCATCACGACCTGTTTCGCGTACGGATACCGCCGCCGCAGCCCTGATCTGCCCGCTGGCGCGCACGACGACGACACGCCGGCGGACCGGCGGCACTTTCTGGCATTCACCACGATGTTGCTGGCTGGGCTCAGCCTGCTCGCCACCATCTTCGTTGCCGTCGGCGCCCTGTTGGCGGGGGGCTGCTGGTGAAAGCCACGCTCGTGATCGCCGGTGCCACCTCGCTCGGCCTGGCGTGGATCAGCGGACTGACGGGCAGCGGCAGTTTCGCCGGGCACATGGCCGCACACATGACGGTTGTGGCCATCGCCGCGCCACTGCTCGCGATCGGCGTGGCGAACACGCGGTTCGATCCGGTGACGATCGCGCCGCTTCTGTTCGCCGCCATCCCGGCATCGATGGTTGAACTGCTGACCGTGTGGGCGTGGCACGCGCCGGTGCTGCACCACGCCGCGCGGCATCGCCTCGACATGTTCGTGTTCGAACAGGCGTCGTTTCTTGGCGCCGGTCTGTATCTGTGGCTGTCACTCACTGGCGGGAAAGAACAACGGCGCCTGGCACACCGCGGCAGCGGCATCATCGCCCTGGTGCTCACCTTCGCGCACATGACGCTGCTTGGCGCGCTGCTGTCGCTGACACCTCGCCCCCTGTATCACAGTGCGGCTGACGACGTCGCGGCGTTGACCGACCAGCAACTGGGCGGCGCCATCATGCTGGTGGTCAGCGCGCTCGTTTACATCGGGGGCGGCGTCTGGCTGGGCGCCAGCCTGCTCAAGGACCCGCGCCCGGTCGTGAGGCCGGCATGAAGCGACTGCTCGCGTTCGGCGCTCTCGGTGCGGCTGTGGCGGCGGCCGTTGTACTTTCAGGGGTGATACCGCTCAAGAGCGACGGACACTGGGCGATCACGCACTGGTTCCTCGACTTCACGAAACGCCGCTCGGTGGCGACACACTCGATTGGCATCGAGGTCCCTCCACTCGACGATCGCTCGCTGATCATGAGCGGCGCGGGCCACTATGACTTCGGCTGCAAGCCGTGTCACGGCAGCCCGGGTATGGCGCCCCCGCCGATTCCGGAGCGGATGACGCCACACCCGCCGGATCTGCGACAACAGGTGGGCCGATGGACGCCGGCGGAGCTGTTCACCATTGTTCGCGGCGGCATCAAGTTCACCGGGATGCCGGCGTGGCCGGCGCCGGAGCGAGACGACGAAGTGTGGGCCGTCGTGGCGTTCCTGCGTCGGCTGCCGAACATGAGCGCTGAGGAATACTTGCGGTTCAGCGGTTCACTGGGTTCAGGGGTTCAGGGTTCAACGGTTCATGGTTCAGAGGTTCTTGCCCGCTGCGAGCACTGTCATGGGGCCGGAGGCAGCGGACGAGCACAAGGTGCGACGCCGCGACTGGCCGGACAGAAAGTCGAGTATCTGCGGCGGGCGCTGCAGGCCTACGCGTCTGGAGCCCGGCACAGCGGCACCATGACGCCTGTGGCCGCCGCACTCAACGCCGAACAGCTCAACCAGCTCGCCGATCACTTTTCGGGGTCGCTCGTCAGGCCCACTCCAGCGGTCGCGCCGCTATCAGCGCTGGGCGAACAGATCGTGACCCGCGGCATTCCCTCGCACGACGTGCCGGCCTGTGCCGAGTGCCACGGTCCCAATCCCCGCGAGAAGAACCCTGCCTATCCGCGGTTGACGGGGCAATATCCGGAATACCTGCAGCTGCAGCTACGGTTGTTCCGGGAGAACCGGCGCGGCGGGTCGGAATACGCCGACATCATGCGCACCATCGCGCTGCGACTCACCGACGAACAAGCTAATGCCGCCGCTCACTACTTCGCCGGTTCGGCGAGCGAGAAGTAGCTACAGCAGGCCGCGGAACTGCTCGAGCGCCACCCGCACCAGCTGACTGCGCGTCCGCACGCCGGTCTTGTTGAACAGCGTCTGCAGCGCCGCCTTCACGGCGCTTTCAGACAGGTTGAGCTGCGAGGCAATCTCCTTGTTCGCCAGCCCCTCAATCAGGAAGCCGAGAATCTGACGTTCGCGCGCCGTCAACGGGATGGCACGCGACTCGTCTTCCGCTGCCGTTTCCACGAGCTTCCGCAGGTAGTGCTCGTCGATCAGCACCTTGCCTTCGAACACCTCGCTGATGCTGCGCCGCAAATCTTCCGTGGCGTGCTGCTTGTGAAAAATGCCGGCCACACCGGCGCGGATCATCTGCAGCGCCTGGCGATCGGGCAGACCGGCCGTCACCAGCAGGATCTTGCCCGTGAACCCTTTCTGCCGCAGCTCGTCGACAAAGCCCGCCGTGGTGGTCTCGCCAAGCGCGTAGTCGAGCAGCAGCACATCCACCTGCGTGGTGAACAGGACCCGCAGCGCCGCCTCCGTCGTGCCTTCGGCGCCGACGAGCACGAAGTCGGGATCCACCGACAGCAGACGCACCAGTCCGTCGCGGAACAGCGCGTGATCGTCAACGATGAAGAGATTGATCGGGCGGCGGTTACTGGAAGGCACTCTGCGTCTCCGGTCGGAAGTCGGCGGCCAGCGACGCCACAGCCACGGGAATCACGACCCGGAACTCGGCGCCGTTCGCGCTGGCGACGTGTTCGAGCTCGCCGCCGAAACTGCGCGCCAGCTCCCGTGAAATATACAACCCCAGCCCTGAACCGCCGCCTTCGGATGGGACCGGCTGGAAGTGAAACAGGCGTTCCGGGTGCATCACACCTGGTCCACTGTCCTTGAACACAATCACCACATCGTCGCTCGCCGAGGTGATCGACACCGTCAGGCGGCGTTCGGGCATGGTCTCGACGGCGCGCAGGCTGTTCTGGCAGAGGTTCAGGAAAATCTGCAGCAGACCGTGCGCGTCGGCCGACACCGGCGGCAGCGTGTCTGGCACGTGCCAGATGACGGCACCGTCAATCTCCTCCCAATCAGGCTCGATCACCAGCCGCAGATGGTCGAGCACCGACTTGAGATCGGCCCGCGGGTCGTGCTGCCCTGCCGTGTGGCGCAGTTCGAACGACGCCAGCTGCACGAGGCCATCCACCAGCCGGACGAGCGCATCGAAATCGGCGTCGGCCCCGAGCGGCGTCCGCGCGTTCAGGTTCGAGCAGACCACCGAGATGGCGGAGCACAGGTTGCGGATCTCGTGCGACACCGCACCGGCCAGCAGCTTGTTGTAGTCGAGCAGGTGGCGGAAGTTCTCGCGCTCGCGGTCGCGCACGTCTTCCGACATGTCAACGACGATGGCCGCCAGGCAGCGGCGATCGCCGTCGCGATACACCGAGAACCAGGCCTGAATCGGAAAGATCTGATCGTCGCGACGTTTCGCCCAGCCCGACACCGAGGTCCGTACCGGACGCTCGCTCGCCACCTTGAGCGCGTCAGCAAATGTCGGCAGGTACGCGTCCACACGCTGGCCCAGAAGCGCGCCAGCCGGAAACCCAAGCAGATCGTGCGCCGCGCGATTCGCCGCCAGCACCTCGGACTGCGCACTCAGCGTCAGGATTGCGGCTGGACTGCTGTCGGCCAGCGTCCGCAGCTGCTCCTCGGCCCGGTGACGCATGGTCTGCTCAACCTTGAGGCGGGCGTAGCTCTCGACCAGCCGGCGACGGTTGTTGCTCATCTCGACGACGAGCAGGCCACTGGCGCTGTAGGCGAGTGCCGCCATGAGGAACTTGAGGAACGTCTCGAGGTCGGACGCCGACGGCGTGAAGGGCGCGCGCGCCGCGGCGCAGAACAGGCTGAGCGCGATGATGCGAGAACGCGCCAGCACCGTCGACGCCAGGAGGACCGGAATGGTGTAGAGCACACCGAGCGAGTAGTCGAGCCGGAAGGAGTACTCGAGCGCGGTCAACCCGGCAACGATCCCGAGTGCAGTGGGGAGGATGAACCGGCGGGCGACCTTCTCCTCCGGGAAGCGCACGCCAAGCACGGACAGTCGGGTCGGCATCCGTAAATTGTGGCCCGCGTTTGGGTTCGCCGATTCAAAGATTCCTCCACGCATGGCCAAAAGATAGGGAGGGCGCGAAAGCGGGTGGCAGGGCTTCCCCGCTGCGGCATAATCCCGCCGTGCCCGTCCCCCCGGCCGGTCCGTCGACGCCGCGTACCAGCGAAGACACCACCCTGCATCGCACCGAGCAGGAGTGGCGGACGCTGACCGAGGCGCTCGCCGCCGCGCGCGACGCCGCCGATGCCGACGCGGCCCGCCTGAGTCTGGCCCTCGACGCCGCGCACCTGGGCGACTGGAGCTGGGACGCCGGCACCGATGTCGTCACCTTCTCCACCCGCGCCGCCGACATCTTCCAGATTCCCCCAGGCCCGCACATGACCTGGGCGGCCATGCGGGAGCTGTTGCATCCCGACGATCAGGAACGGGCCCGGCTGGCGGTTGAAGCATCGATCCAGACCCACAGCGACTACGAGATCGAGTACCGCCTCATCAACAACGGACGCGAACGGTGGGTCGCGGCCAGCGGGCGCGCCTGGTACGACGAGGCTGGCCAAGCCACCGGCATGTTCGGCGTGGTGCAGGACGTCACCTTTGATCGCCTGCTCGTCCATCTGGACGATGCGGTGCGGCCATTGACCGACTCGGAAGAGATCACGCACACCGTGGCCCGGCTGGTGGGCGCGCACCTTCGGGTGAATCGCTGCGCCTATGCCACCGTCGAGGACGACCAGGATTCATTTGTGCTCACCGGCAACTACACCGCCGGCACGCACAGCGTCGTCGGGCGCTATCGATTCCGTCAGTTCAGTGCCGATTGCCTGTCGCTGATGCGGTCCGGGCAACCGTTCGTCGTGTCGGACAGCGAGTGTGACCCACGCATCGACGACACCGACCGGCTCGTCTATCGCCTGACGGAAGTACGGGCGGTCGTGTCGGTGCCGATTCTCAAGTCGGGACGCTTCGTCGCGGCGATGGCGGTGCATGCCACGGAGCCGCGACAGTGGACGGCGGCAGAAGTGGAACTGATGCAGCAGGTGGCGAGCCGCTGCTGGGAATCGATCGAGCGCACGCGCATTGAACGCGAACGCATCGGACTGCTGGCGATTGCCGAAGACGCGAACCGCGCCAAGGACCAGTTTCTGGCCATGCTGGGACACGAGCTGCGGAATCCGCTCTCTCCCATTCTCACGGCGCTGCAGCTGATGAAGCTGCGCGGCGACAGTTCGTCCATCAAGGAGCGCACGGTGATCGAGCGTCAGGTGCGCCACCTGACGCGGCTGGTTGACGACCTGCTCGACGTGTCGCGCATCGCGCAGGGGAAGGTGAAGCTGGCGGTCGAAGCGGTGGAAATGGCGGAAGTCGTCACCCGCGCGGTCGAGATGTCGAGTCCGCTGCTCGAGCAGGGCGCGCAGACTCTCACCGTGAACGTGGCGTCGTCTGGCCTGCTGGTGTCTGGCGATGCCGACCGGCTGGCGCAGGTGGTGTCGAACCTGCTGACCAACGCCAGCAAGTACACGCCGGCCGATGGACACATCGAGATTGCGGCCACCAGCGAAGGCGACACCGTCACCGTGCGTGTGCGCGACACCGGCATTGGCATTGCGCCCGAGGTGCTGCCGCGCATCTTCGACATGTTCGTGCAGGGACGGCAGGCCATCGACCGCGCGCACGGCGGCCTCGGCCTCGGCCTGGCGATCGTGCGCAGCCTGGTCGAGCGGCACGGCGGCCAGGTCAACGTCCACAGCGACGGCGTCGGGCGCGGCAGCGAGTTCGTCGTCTGTCTGCCGTCGGCCGGGACCGGTCCCGTGATCGTTGATCACGCCCCGCGGCCGATGACGATCCCGATGACGGCGCTTCGTCGCGCCACGGTGCTGGTGGTGGACGACAACACCGACGCCGCCACCCTGCTCGCGCGCGGCTTGCGCATGATGGGGCACGACGCACACGTCGCCCACGATGGCCTCGAAGCCCTGCGGATCGCCGGCACGCGTGCCTTCGACGCCGCCTTTCTCGATATCGGTCTGCCGGTGATGGACGGCTTCGAGCTGGCGGCCCGGTTGCGCGAACTCGAGGGCTTCAGGCGCGCGCATCTCATCGCGGTGACCGGCTACGGCCAGCCGTCAGACCGCGACCGTAGCCGCGCCGCCGGATTTCACGACCACCTGGTGAAGCCGGTCGATCTCGGCGTTGTCGCCCAGCTGGTCGCGCGGCTCATGACAACGTGAGGGCCCCGTGACGGCGCAACAAGTTGCCCTGCTGGTCGACAACCATCGCGCCTTCCTGCGGTTTCTCGAGCGCCGACTCGGCGACCGTGCGGCCGCGGAAGACGTGCTGCAGGATGCGTTTGCCCGCAATCTCGAACGCATCGAGGCGCTGCCGGAAGAGGCGGTCGTGCCGTGGTTCTATCGCGTATTGAAGAATGCGGTCATTGATCGTGTCCGCCGCGCGCAGGCGAGCGACCGGGCGCTGGCGGCGCTGGCGCACGAGCTGACCGCCGACACGCCGCCGGAGGCGTGGCAACGCGAGATCTGCGCGTGCGTCTCACGACTGGCCGGCGCGCTGAAGCCAGAATACGCAGAGGCGCTGCAGGCGATCGACGTGGACGGCCTCGCGGTGAAGACGTTCGCGGCCGATCGCGGACTCTCCGCCAATGCCGCGGGAGTGCGGGTCTTTCGCGCCCGTCAGGCGTTGCGGCAGCGCGTGGTCGAATCGTGCGGCACCTGCGCCGATCATGGCTGCGTCGATTGCTCGTGCGGCCAGCCACGAAAGATCGCAACCGTGTGAGTACCGTGTCGTTGACGCTGCTGGCGCTGGTCGCCTTTGCGGCGAACTCCGTCCTCTGCCGCCTCGCGCAGCACGCTGGCGCGATCGATCCGGCAAGCTTCTCGACCATTCGCTTTGTCTCGGGAACGGCGATGCTGCTCGTCGTCAGCGCGCTCAACCGCTCGAACCCGGGGGCGACCGCATCAGCGAGAACGGCGAACGGTGCCTGGGCCTCAGCCGCGGTGCTCTTCCTCTACGCGATGCCGTTCTCGTTCGCGTATGTGACGCTGCCGGCCGGCACCGGCGCGTTGATCCTCTTCGGCTCGGTGCAGATCACGATGATGAGTGCCGCGCTGCTCACGGGCGAGCGGCCGCACGCCGTGCTGTGGCTCGGCCTGGTGCTGGCGGTCTGCGGTCTCGTGTATCTGGTGCTTCCGGGGTTGTCAGCACCGCCGCTCGGCGCTGCGATGCTGATGGCGCTCGCCGGCTTCGCGTGGGGGCTGTACTCGCTGCGTGGGCGCGGTGCGGCGAACCCGCTCGCACAAACGACGCAGACATTCGTCCGCCTGGTGCCGCTGTTGCTCGCGGCCAGCGTGGTCACTGTTCGCCAGAGTCATGTTGAAGCGGCTGGGGCGCTTTACGCCGTGGCCTCCGGTGCCGTCGCCTCCGGGCTCGGGTATGTGGTCTGGTACCAGGCGCTCACGCATCTCACCGCCACGCGCGCCGCGGTGGTGCAGTTGGCAGTGCCGGTCCTCGCTGCGGCGGGCGGCGTGGTCTTCCTGCACGAAGCGCTGTCGCTCCGGCTGCTGATCGCTGCGGCCTTGGTGCTCGGTGGCATCGCGCTGGCGCTGACCTCCCGCGAGTGAACGCGGCCATTCGAGATACACCGCTCTGGTTCCAACGATGAATGGGGTCCGCACGCGCCGCACCAGACCCCGGCCCCCGCCTGTCATTGCCGTCCCTGGCGATGGAGGTATCCTGTTCGCCGTCTTTCATCACGCACAGGAGCCAGTTATGTCGTCACGAGCTGCCGCCATTGCCGAAGCCGCGAAGTCGTTCGCCGGCCGACTTCTGCAGCCCACCGACCCCGGATATGACGAGGCGCGGCGGGTGCACAACGGGCTGGTCGACAAACGTCCCGCTGTGGTGGCCTGCTGCCGCGGCGTCGCCGACATCGTCGATGCGGTGGGCCTGGCGAGGACCCTCGGACTCGAGATGTCGGTGAGAGGTGGCGGCCACAACGTCGCCGGGCGGGCCGTCTGCAACGACGGTGTGATGATCGACCTTGCGACGATGAAAGGCATTCATGTCAATGCCTCCGCTCACACGGTACGCGCACAGGGCGGGGTTCTGTGGAGCGAGCTCAATCGCGAAACCCAGCTCCACGGCCTGGCGACCACGGGCGGCGTCGTGTCGTCGACCGGAATTGCCGGCCTGACCCTCGGTGGCGGACTGGGCTGGCTGATGCCGAAATACGGGCTGGCGCTCGACAACCTGATATCGGCGGAGCTCGTCCTGGCCGACGGCCGCGTGCTGCACGTGAGCGCCGACGAGCATGCCGATCTGTTCTGGGCCATTCGTGGCGGCGGCGGCAACTTCGGCGTCGCGGCATCACTTGAATACCGCCTCCATCCCGTCGGCCCCATGATCTCGGGCGGTGTGGTGGTTCATCCGTTTGCCCGCGCGAAGGAGCTGCTGCGCTTCTTCAAGGAGACCTGCGCCACCGCGCCAGATGAACTGATGCTGGCCGCGGGACTGCAGACGGCAGCCGATGGCAGTGGCGCAAAGATCGCCGGCATCGTCACCGCACACTGCGGATCGCCAGCACAGGCCGAACAAGCGCTCGCGCCGATCAAGGCGTTCGGCCCTCCGATCATGGATGTGATGGGCCCAATCCCGTACAGCGCGCTGAACAGCATGCTCGATGGGGCATTTCCACGAGGCGCGCTGAACTACTGGAAGGCGCAGTTCCTCACCGATCTCAGCGACGCCGCGATCGAGACGCTGGTCGAGGCCTATGCCAACGTCCCGTCACCGACCAGTCACCTGCTGATCGAGCACTTTCACGGCGCGGCCGCACGCGTCCCAATTGACACGACGGCCAGCACCATGCGGGTGACCGGGTTCAATGTCGTCATCATCGCGCAGTGGATGTCTCAGGAAGACACCGAGACCCATCTCTCGTGGGCGCGCAACACGCACAAGGCGCTCACCCCGTTCCTGAGTCCACTCCGCTACGTGAACTACCTGGACAAAGACGACGACCACGCCGCGGCTGGAGTCTATGGACCGAACTATCAGCGACTGAGGCAGATCAAGACGAAGTACGACCCGCAGAACGTGTTCCGCCACAACGTGAACATTCCGCCGTTGTAACCCGCTACGGCGTCTTGTTCCGTTCGGTGAAACGGCGTCCGCTGAGGACGTTGGGGAGCGAGTAGTTGCCTTCGTGGCAGGCGTACTCGTACATCTGGTCGGAGGTTCGTGTCATGCGGCTTTCGGCCGTCCACGGACGCACGAACGCCGGATCGTCGATCGTGAACTCGTACTTCAACGCATCCGGCCCGCTCAGCGAGAAACGCTCGACCAGATGCAGCTGCGGCGACGACCCACGGGTCGTCGTCTTGCTCGTGAAGTTGGTGGTGTCGACCACCAGCGTCTCGCCTTCCCAGCGCCCAATCGAATCGCCCTTCCACTCGCGCACCGAAGACGGCAGGTGGGCCGTGCGCTTCAGCGGAATGATGCGCGCGTCGTGAATCATCTCGCTCACGATCACCACGAAGTCGGCCGTCTGCACGATCTGAATCGTGTTGTTGTAGAAGGCCGGCATCAGCGGCGGCACGGCGCTACTGCCGACCACCAGGCACCGCTCGGCGTTCGGCA
>CADEEX010000137.1:2451-10202 GCA_902826465.1 uncultured Acidobacteriota bacterium | reverse complement strand
CGATGCTGGCCCAGAAGATCGGCCGCAACATCATCCCGGTGGTCGAGAAGTACACGGAACTCGACCTGATTCTCGAGTACGCCGAAAAGGTTGGCGTCCGGCCGAAGATTGGCATGCGCGTGAAGCTGGCGGCACGCGGCGGCGGCCGTTGGCAGTCGTCGGGCGGCTATCGCTCGAAGTTCGGCCTCACCGTCGGCGAAATCCTCAAGGGGCTCGACGAACTGAAGACGCGCGGCATGGAAGACTGCTTCCAGTTGCTCCACTTCCACCTCGGGAGCCAGATTCCCAACATCCGCATCGTCAAGGGCGCGCTCAACGAGGCGGCCCGCGTCTACGTCGAGCTGGTCAAGGCCGGTGCCGGCCTGCAGTTCATGGACGTCGGCGGCGGCCTCGGCGTCGACTACGACGGCTCGCAGACCAATTTCGAATCGAGCGTCAACTACACGCTGCAGGAATACGCCAACGACGTCGTCTCGCACCTGCAGACCGTGTGCGACGAAGCCAAGGTGGCGCATCCGACCATCATCTCGGAGAGCGGCCGCGCCATCGTGGCGCATCACAGCCTGCTCGTGTTCAACGTTCTCGGCGTGTCAGATTTCGGCGACGAAGCGACGCCGCACAAGGCGACGCCGGACATGGAGCAGCCGCTCGTCGACTTGATCGAGACGTCCGAGAACCTCAACGCCCGCAACGCGCTCGAGAGCTATCACGACGCCCAGCAGGCGCTCGACATGGCCATGAACCTGTTCACGGCCGGCTACCTGCCGCTCGAGCAGCGGTCGCAGGCCGAGAATCTGTACTGGGCCATCTGCGTCAAGCTGCAGAAGCTCGTCAAAGGCATGGACGACGTGCCAGAGGAACTGCAGAACCTGGACGAATCGCTGTCCGACACGTACTTCTGCAACTTCTCGCTCTTCCAGTCGATCCCGGACAGCTGGGCCATCAAGCAGCTCTTTCCGATCATGCCGATTCACCGGCTGAAGGAGCGACCCACGCGTCACGCCGTGCTCGGCGACATCACCTGCGATTCCGACGGCAAGATCGATCAGTTCATCGATCGGCGCGACGTCAAGAAGACGCTGCCGCTGCACACGTTCGACGGCTCACCGTACTACCTCGGCGTCTTCCTCGTCGGCGCCTACCAGGAGATTCTTGGCGACCTGCACAATCTGCTGGGAGACACGCACGCGGTGCATGTCAGCCTCGATGCCAACGACGCGGTCTGCCTCGACGCGGTGATCAAGGGCGACACTGTGAAAGAGGTGCTCGACTATGTCGAGTTCGATGCCGACGTGCTCGTGTCGAAACTCAGAACCGATGTCGAAACCGCGGTGCGCCTCGGCAGTGTGAACTACGAGGAAGCCGGGCGGCTGCTGCGCTTCTACGAAGACGGACTCGACGGCTACACGTATCTCGAAGACAAAACCTAGAAGATGTAGGGATGTAGGGAAGTCGAGATATCGCGATGTAGCGAGAGGGCGGGAACGGCATCACAGCCTCCCGCCCTTTCTGTGTGCTACCAGTTCGCGCATTCGAGATCCGAGATACAACATCCCAACATCTCGACATCTCGACATCTCGAGCTGTCCACGTCAGTTCACTTTCCCATCACCACCGTGTCGATGACGTGAATCACGCCGTTCGACTGGTAGACGTCGGCGATGGTGATTGCCGCCATGGTCCCCTTCTCGTCCTTCAGCCACAGCTTCATCGACTTGTCCATCACCACCCACAGCGTGCCGCCGGCCACCGTCGTCAGTTCGACGTTGCCGTTCATCGTGTGCGCCTTCTCCATCAGTGCCTTCGCGTCGTGCCTGCCGGCCACCACGTGATAGGTGAGCACCTTCTGCAGCGTCGCCTTGTTTTCCGGCTTCAGCAGCGTCTCCACAGTGCCCTTCGGCAGCTTCTCGAACGCGGCATTGGTGGGTGCGAACACGGTAAACGGGCCAGCGCCCTGCAGCGTCTCCACAAGGCCCGCGGCCTTGACGGCAGCGACCAGCGTCGTGTGATCTTTCGAGTGCATCGCGTTCTCGACGATGTTCTTCGACGGAAGCATCGGAGCGCCGCCAACCATCACGGTCTTCTCCTGCGCTGACGCGACACCGGCCACACACAGCGCGACGAGCATTCCACCCATAGTCTTGCGAAACATGCTGACCTCCTGATGGCGCGTGTCATTCGCGCCGTTCAGGAGTCTCTACGGAGGGCCCGTGCGGTTGGATTGGAAGGGCTATTTGCGCGGACTGAGGCGAATGAATCCCGACAGCCCCTTGAACATCGACCACGCCGTCATAGCGTGGCGAAGCGGCGGCTCAATCGCTTCATACATCGCGGCCACCTTGCCGAGTTGCTGACCGGCAATCGCCTGGGCACGCGCGAGCTCGTCCTGAATGGATGCCAGGTGGGCGGGGAGCGGCGCCACCATGGCCTTCAGTCGCTCGACGCGCGCGAGCGCGCTCTTGCCGGTGCGGACCAGCGCCACGATGACCACGACCTGCAGAAGCGCGGTGGTGAGCGTGCCGAGAGCAATCAAGCCAAGGAGGATGTCGGTCATGGGGAAACGATGCGCGACGCCATGTTAGCGCATCAACTTCGGGCTTCAGGCTTCAGGCGTTCGCTCACGAGTTGAAGGACTCGCGCCAAAGGCCCGGAGCCGAAAGCCCAAAGTCTCTGGTCTAGGCGTTCTGTTTGACGCGGCGATAGGCATCACGCCCATCGGCGAGCGCCTGGTTCACCGTGTCGCGTGCGTCGGTGACGAGGCTCTTCCCTCGTTCCGCCAGGTCGCGTCCCTGTGACGCGATCTCGCGCCCTCGATCGATGGCCGACGAGGCCCGATCGAGTCCGTCCTGCACGCGCTCACCGATCATCTCTCGCGCATCGCGACCACGCACCGGCGCGTACAGCAGCGCCACCGCGGCGCCTAATGCGGCGCCGGCCAGCACACCGACAAAGAAATCGCCATGACCGCGGCGCCCTTCGTTGATCGAATCGTCATACCTGTCATGCATGGTTCGTCTCCTCTCAAAAGCGTGACGCTGGCACAGTCGTGCCCCGCCGCATTGCCCTGTTGTTCGTCGCAGACATCACCGCACCGCCGGTGGATCGCTGGCGGGAAAACTGTCCTTGAGTGTGCGATCGAGCGGCTCACTGGCCCGCGCGCGACGCTTCGCTGCCACGCCCGCGATCGCCCGTTCGGCACGATCGCCAAATCCTCCGCTGATCAATGCAGCCATGGCGCCCGCGGCGCCAAGGCCGGCAATCCAGAAACGGCGCGGGGGCGATGTGTGCCACGCCAGCATGGCGACGGCCGCACCGGTGGCCGCCGCGGCCATGTGCAGCGATCGTGACGGCGGGGCGCACGGTTCATCCCAGACAGCAGAGGGAGTCCGGTGCGGGGTGAGGTTGAGTGATGGTTCCACGATGTCCTCCTGTGTCCATGAGCATCGCCGACCGATCGGCGACGCACTGGCGCAGTTGCGACCCTCAATGCACGACGAGTGCCTATTGACGATCCACGACGTAGTGTCGAGGTAGCTCTTTGCAGGTGAGCGAAAAAACGGCCTGAAACGTGGGGAAACAGAGGAGAACTGAAGCGGCAACGCGAACAGCCGCGCTTGCGGACGCGCCATCGCGCGACCCGCAAGCACGACACGGTGACTCAGGCCCAGACAGGCGGTGGCGTGATTTCATCCATCGGCGTCGGCCCGGGATCCGGCCGGCCGGAGCCTTCGAGGCGGCTGATGGCGCGGACGCTCATGTCGTGCTCGCAGAGCAACTGGCACGAGAGCCGGACACCGGCCAGGCCACGCGCGGCAAGCCGTTCTTTCTCCGCGACCGTCATGCGTGACGGTTCGCCCGCAATGAATTCAACGCGACAGGTCGTGCAGCGCGCGTTCCCACCGCAGGCGTGGAGAATATCGACGCCGGCGTCCTGTTCAATGGCTTTGACGAGCCGCTTGTCTGCGGCCACGTCGAATGTTCCGTAACCTTCTACCGTGAGCTTGGGCATGGACACATCTTAACCGGTGCCTCTCAAGGATGCTGGCATCTAGAACGCAGCCTCCCGCATCCGCTCCTGAATGTGCCGACGCAACCGACTGAACCCCGTGCCAGCCTGCGGCATCCATGCCAGGCCGAGCGGCGAGAGGCGACGTTCGACGCGATGCCAGGCACGTCCTTCGACGCGAGCGAGGAACAGGCGCCACTGATGGGCAAACGCGGCACGCTCATCCGACGAGGCGTCGTTCCAGAACTGGTCGAAGGCCACCTCAACCGAGCCGTGCTCGTGGCCGGCATCCTGATGAAGATAGCCGCGAAAGAAGGCCGCCAGCGCGGGCCAGGCCATCACGTCGAGCCCGCGCGATCTGGGCCTCGTCATCGCCGGCACTCCGGATACGACGTGAGCACGAACGACGACCGCGCGCGCTCATCCCAGCGCAAGACGACCACTGCGCGATCGCACGCCGACACGGTGCGCTGACCGCGCCTGAGCGACCGTCCAATCGGCGCCGGCTCCGTGCGCTCGAGCACCAGGTTCGGCCGTCGTCCCGTGCGTGCGCGCCATCGCTCGAGTTCGTCGGCGGAGGCATCGAAGGCGTGCGTCACCACCGTTTCTGCGGTGACGCGGTCGTCATAGGTCGACGCGGCGGAGATGTTCGGCTCCCGCTGCAACCGCTCGCGCAGCTGCTCGTCAGTGCGGCCCACATGACGCTCGAGCGTGTGGCCACCACGGCGCTCATCGACCGACAGATCGTGTCGTGGTGCTGATGGCGGGGTCAGCGGTGGAGCGCCCGGTGGTGTCAGCTGACGTTCCACCGACGCCTGGTCCGCCGAAGACGATGGCACCGGTGAGACGATGGGCGTCGGGGGTGGCGGCGTCCGCGGCGTCTCCTGCGTGCAGGCCACGGTGGCACACAGCATCACGACGGCCACTCTCACTCGTGCGCGCATGCTGAACATCTCCGGCGGTGAACCCTGAACCCTGAACCCTGAACCCTTACTCGTCCCGATCCACTCGAGTTCCGCGAGTCGCCTTGATGCCACCGCGGCGCTTCTTCGACGTGAGTCGCTGCTCCTTCGCCGCTGGCTTGGGCTTCGTCGCCCTGCGCCGCTTCGGCCGAATGGACGCCTGGGCGATGAGCGCTTGCAGCCGTTCTCTCGCCGCCTCGCGATTCTGCGACTGGGTGCGGTACTCGCGGCTGTCGATCAGCAAGCGGCCATCGGCGCCCAGTCGAGTGCCAGCCAGCGCGAGCAATCGCGTCTTCACATCAGCGGGCAGACCTGACGCGGCCACGTCGAACCGCAGCTCGACCGCGGTCGCCACTTTGTTGACGTTCTGTCCTCCTGGACCTGACGCGCGCACGAACCGTTCTTCCACAAACCGCTCATCGACGGGAGGCATGGGGAGAGTGTAGCAAGCGGCGCGGGTGCACGGGTGCACGGGGATCACGGGTCAGCGGGTGCACGGGTCGGGGCCGCCCTCGTCGCCGTCCCAACCTCGGGCCTCGGGCCTCGGGCCTTCTACGGCTGCGTAAAATCGACGTGCATCGTGAGGGGATCGACCGTGACCGTCACGGTTGAGCGACGCTCGCCACCGCTGGCATTTCGCACCACGATCTCGCGCGTGCCGACCTGCAGCGCGAAGTCGGTGAGCGGTGTACCGCCGACCAGCGTGCCGTCCACCACGACCTCCGCCGGCGTCGACGCGGTGATGCTCAACTTCGAGGCCGGCGGATCGACGACAATCGACGTGGTGTCGCCGGGCCGCACCTCGATCTGCCGCGTCGCCGAGAAGGCGAAGCGGCGATTCTCGAAGCGCAGGTCATGCATGCCCGGCGGCAGCAGCACCTGGTTGCTCTCGTCGAGCCGCAGCCCCTTCCCCTGTTCAGACAGTTCCAGCTCCACAGACGACGACACGTGGAGCCAGCCGGAATAGATCGCTTCGTTCAGCTGCGTGGTCTTGTCGCCGGTGACCGTGATCGACTGCTGCACCGAGCCGGCATCGCTCGTCAGCAGCACCTTGTGCGGGCCGACAGCGATCTCACTGATCGTCAACGGCGTCAGCCCGCGGTCCTTGCCATCAATCACGACGTGTGCGCCTGGCGGATCGGTCTCCACATGGAGCCGCCCGACGCGGCGCGTGACCACAGGCCGAACGTTCGCCTTGGCCACCGGTGGCGGCGGTGTCGCCTTGGCACGCTCGAATACGCTGACGTGATCTCCCGCCGCCTTCAGCTGCGACTTCACCACGCGCGAGACCGATGGCCACGACGACTTCGCGAGTCCGGCCATCGCGATGATTGCGAGGCTGGCCAACGCCGGCTTCCATGATCGCACCGCCACCGGGCCGACATATGAGAGCGCAGCGCCGATGCCGTGCAGCACCGTGCCAGCACGCGCGGCAATGTTGAACGACGGGACGGTGCGTCGTGACGATACCGGCAACGGCGCGTCGATCGCCTCTTCGCACTCGGCTGAGGCGTGCCCCTCAGGCAGCGCCATCGCCGGCGTCATGGTCGCCGCGGGCACCGACGTGAACGTGGGATGCCGCTCAGCGTTCCATCCGGCCTTCTGCAGATGCACCCAGGCCCGCATGGCCTCGGCGGCGGCGACGAGTTGCTGACGGTGTTCGTCCATCGGGAACAGTGGTCCGACGGAGTCTCTTGCAAGGTTGATGACCATCTGAGGCTCGCGACGATTTGCGCCCGCCAAAAAGCGGAATCCGCATTGCTATGAACAGACAGCAGCGACAGCGCTCACTGTATGAACTCGTCAGTTTCAGAGAATTCCATGACAGTTTCGTCATTGGACCTACCGGTTCCGTATGTCACCGATGGTGCCCGCAAGCGGCTCGACTCCCTGCGCGGGGCCGTCGATCTGCGCCTTGCGGCGCTCGAAGCCGCACTCGCCGACCCTGCGCGCGGTGACGCGCTCGAGGCGCTCATTCTCGATCTGGCACGGGTCTCCACCGAGGAAGCCCACGCGACCGCCACGCTGGCCTGCGAGGATGGACGCATTGCCTCGGAAGTGCAGGTTGCCGAAGCCAGGCACTCCGCGCATACCGCGATTGCACACGAACGCACCGCCGCCCAGTCGCTCGTCGAACAGGAACGCGCAGCCGCGCAGGCGGCCATCGTCCAGGAACGCGACGCCGCACACGCCGCGATTGAACAGGAGTGGAACTCGGCACGGGCGGCGATCGATAAGGAACGAAGCGCGGCCCACACCTTGGTCGAGCGCGAGCGCCTGGCCGCGCAGTCGCTGGTGGAACAGGAACGCGCTGCGGCCAAGGCACTGGTCGAACAGGAGCGAGCCGCCGCCAAGGTGCTCGTCGCGCAGGCACAGGCCGCCGCCGACGCGCTCGTCGAGCGTGTCCGTCGAGAGGCCAGGGCCTCGGCCGACGCCGACACCGCCTCCGCGCTGCAGGCCATCGAAGCCACTGAGGCCGAACTGGCCCGTGAGCGTGTCACCACCGCGTCGCTCAGCGACGACCTCGAGGCCGCGCGTCAACGCATGGCCGCGCTCGAGCAGACCCTACGCGACACGACCACCGCACTGGACCAGTGGCGCGCGACCGCCGCGCAGGAACAGCGCGAGCATTCGGAGACGCGCGCCCAGCTCGCCGTCGAGCGCAGCGCCGTCACCGAGCTGCGCGGCATGGCCGCACGCACCTCCGAACAGCTGAACGCGCTCGAACGGCAGGAGTCGCAGACGCGATCGTCGCACGCCGACCTCGCGCACGACCTCGAACG
>CADEEX010000137.1:0-2441 GCA_902826465.1 uncultured Acidobacteriota bacterium | reverse complement strand
TGCACAACAGCTGCACGAAGAACTGCGTCAGGCGCTGGCCGCCCAGCAAGCGCGGCTCGAGGACGAGCGCACGTCCCTGGCCGAGGTCCGCCGCGAACTGGCGCACGCCGAAGCGCGGATGAACGCCGCCGTCGATGCCGAGCGCGCGGCCGTCGCCGAACTGCAGGCGTTCTCGTCCAAAGACGACGACCGCATGCGCGCGGCCATCGAGGCCGAGCGCGCCGTCTCGCACGGTCTGCGCGAACAGGCGGGCACGACCGACGCCGCGCTCCAGACACTTCAGCAGCAGGCCACCGAGTGGCGTGCCGCCCACGACCGCCTGGCGCAGGCGCTGGAAGATGAACGCAGGACCCGTGGCGAGCTCGAGCGCCGGTGCGCCGACCTCGAACAGACGCACGCCGAGCAGGGGCGGGCGCACTCGGGCGTCGTCTCGCAACTCGAGCACACGAAACACGACGCCTCCGCTCAGGTCGAACGCGCCAGGCTGGAGGCCTCGCACCAGATGGAGGCGCTCAAGGAGAGCCACCAGACGGCGCTGTCACACGCACAGGCCGAAGCACAGGTGCTGCTCGACCGCGCACGGTCCGACGCCGAATCGCGGCTCGAACGCGAACGCCTGGCGGCACAGGCCACGCTCGAGGCCGAGCGCGAATCGGTCGCCGAACTCCGCAAGGCACTCGATCAGGCCCGTCATCAGCTGTCGGTGCTCGTCGACGCCAAGGCAGAAACACAGATGGGCGCGGCGGAAACCCAGGAAGCGCTGGCGCACTCGCGCAACGAAATCCGCACGCTTCGCGACGAACTCGAAGCGTCACGCACACGCATCGAGAAGCTGGCTGGTGAACAGGCCGACACCGAGCGCAGCCTGAAGCGCGCCGAATCGCAGCTGAAACTCGTCACCCGCGAACGCGATGCGCTGATCGAGCAGCCACCCGCCGCCGCGGCACCGGCGCCAGCGCCGGCACGCCCAACCACAGTGGAGGCGAAGACCGCTCCGGCTGAAACGCCCGCCAGGGGGAAGAAGGCCACGGACAAGGGCGCCGAGAAAAGCGTCGACAAGGCGGACCGATCCGCGGACATGAGCGCCGTCGAGAAGGCGGCACAGGCCGCTGATACGGAGTGGGCCGCCATCCGGATGTCGCCTCGCTACAGCTTCAACGAACCAATCGACGTGCAGATCAACGGCGGCGTCAGCACGCTGGTGGATCTCTCGGTCGGCGGATGCCAGGTGCTCTCGGCCACATCGCTCAAACCGAACCAGTCGGTCAAGGTGGCGATTCCGCATGAGCCGAAAGCCATCGCCTGCAGCGGCAAGGTGGTCTGGGCGAAGCTCGAAGCGCCGTCGAAGGGACGCCCGTCTGGATACCGTGCCGGTGTCGAGTTCTCGAAGGCGGATCAGGCCACGATCGAAGCCTTCATCATCAAGCACGGCGCGCTGCGTTAGCATTGGCGGTGTGCCGCCGCCCGCCCTGCGACTTCTGCTCACCCGCGCGACGCTGGCCGGCCTCGCCTGCCTGACCCTTCACAGCGGCGACCGCACCGTGCATGCACAACAGCCCGCGGCACTGGCGACCGGCGTGCCGCAGACGCTCGCGACCGACCGCGCTCGCCGCCTCTCCGACCTTCGCTATCACCTGCAGTTCAGGGTGCCGTCCTCTCGCACTGAACGCGTCACCGGCCGCGCCCGTATCGAGTTCGACCTTGCCGGCACCGGTGCCCCGCTCGCACTCGACTTCGAGCCGACCGGGGCCCCTGTGGTGCGCATCACCGACGCCAACGGCGTCGCGACCAGCACCACGCTGACCAACGGCCACATCGTGCTGCCCGCCTCCGCCCTCCGCACGGGCCACAACATCGTCACGCTCGAGTTCACCGCCGGCGACACACCACTCAACCGCAACGAAGAGTTTCTCTACACGATCTTTGTGCCGGCGCGGGCGCACGAAGTGTTTCCCGCGTTCGACCAACCGGATCTCAAGGCGAAGTGGACCCTGACGCTCGACGTGCCCGACGGCTGGGCGACGCTCGCCAACGGCGCGGAAACCAGTCGGACCTCGGCGAACGGACGCACCGAAGTCCGCTTTGCGGAAACGCCGCCGATCTCGTCGTATCTGTTCGCGTTTGCGGCGGGAAAGTTCTCGATCGAGCAGGCAGAGCGCAACGGCCGCACGTTTCGCATCTTCCATCGCGAAACCGACGCCCAGAAGGTGGTGCGCAACCGTGACGCGATTGTCGACCTGCACGCGGCGGCGCTGCGCTGGGTCGAGGACTACACCGGCATCCCCTACGCATTCGGCAAGTTCGACGTGTTGCTGGTGCCGGCCTTCCAGTTTGGCGGCATGGAGCACCCGGGTGCCGTCTTCTACAACAGCGCCGGCCTGATGCTCGACGAGTCGGCGACACAGAATCAGCTGCTCGAGCGAGCCAGCACGATCGCGCAC
>CADEEX010000136.1 GCA_902826465.1 uncultured Acidobacteriota bacterium | reverse complement strand
CGACTTGCCGCCCATATTCGGCCCGGTCAACACCATCAGTTGCGACGTGCTCCCGTTGAGGACGACATCGTTGGCGACGAACGCTTCACCGGCCGCCGCCGTTCGACTCTCGACCACCGGGTGTCTGGCATCGGTGACGGTGGTCTCGTCGCCCTCGTGCACGTGCGGCTTGATGTAGTTCGACACCGCCGCCGTTTCCGCCAGCGCCGCCAGGACATCGAGGGTGGCAATGGCTCTGGCCGACGCCTGAATCCGCGGCGCCTCGACACTCACCACTGCACGCAACGCCTCGAAGAGTTCGAGTTCACGTTCGAGGATCCGCTCGTCGGCGCCAAGCACCTTCTCTTCGTACTCCTTGAGCGCCGGTGTGATGAAGCGTTCGCCGCCAGCAATGGTCTGCTTTCGGTGGTAGTCGGCCGGGACGGCGTGCAGGTTCGATTTGGAGATCTCGATGTAGTAGCCGAAGACGCGGTTATAGCGAATCTTCAGCGACGACACTCCGGTGCGCGACCGCTCGCGCTCTTCCATCTCAGCGATGACCTGCTTGCCGGATCGGCTGATGTGCCTGAGGCCATCGAGGTCGGCGTCGACCCCGTCGCGCGCAAACCCGCCATCGCGCGCCAGGGCAGGCGGTTCGTCGATCAGCGTCGCTTCAATCCGCAGCCGGATGTCGGTGAGATCGTCGAGTTCGGCCACCAGTGATTGCACCAGTGGGGCCTGAAACGCCTCGAGCAGGAGGCGGACACGAGGAATGACACCCAGCGACACCTTGAGTCCGACCAGATCGCGTGGACCTGCAGTGCCGAGCGCCGCGCGTGCCACCAATCGCTCCAGGTCCTGAATCGTCTTCAGCGCGTCACGGAACTTCCCACGATCGGTGGAGCGAAACGCCAGTTCCTCAACCGCGTCGAGGCGATCACGAATCGGATCGATCGCGAGGAGCGGACGCAACAGCCAGGCGCGCAACATCCGGCTGCCCATCGACGTCACCGTCCGGTCGAGTTCGTCGAGGAGTGATCCGGTCCGGCCGCCTTCGGAGCCTTCGACAACCTCGAGGTGCTTCAGCGTCGTGGGATCGATCAGCAGGGCCTCGGCACGCTGGCGGTAGGCCACGGCCCGGACATGGGCCAGATCGGCTTTCTGCGTGGAGCGCAGGTAATGCACGAGCGCGCCGGCAGCGGCGACGGCCAGCGGATGGCCGTCGAGGCCAAAGCCTTCGAGTCCGCCGGCACGCAACTGATCGAGGAGGGCGCGCCGCGCCGCCTCGGGCTCAAAGGCCCAGCCATCGACCGGCGTGACGGGCAGCCGACTGGCCGCGATCTCCGGCCAGCGCGTCGCCACCGACTGCCTGAAGGCGTCGGCATCCGCATTCGCGTCGTCTCTCGCCACAATGATCTCGCGTGGCCTGAGCACGGCGAGTTCATCGGCCAGTGTCTGCGCGCCGGAAGCGCCGCTGTACTCGGTGGCGGTGAACTCCCCGGTCGAGACGTCGAGCAGCGCAACGCCAATGGTCGTGTCGGTCTTCCCGCCGGCCGAGGCCACGGCCATCATGAACGCGGGTTCGCGGGCATCGAGATATGCGGCGTCGGTCAGCGTTCCAGGCGAGACGACTCGCACGACCTCGCGCTTGACCAGCCCTTTGGCCTTCTTTGGATCTTCGACCTGATCGCAGATCGCAACGCGAAAGCCCTTTCTGACGAGGCGCGCGATGTAGCCATCAACGGCGTGAAATGGCACGCCGCACATCGGAATGCCGCCGCCGCTGGCGTCTTTCGAGCGGGAGGTCAGGGTAATCTCGAGCGTGCGCGCCGCGAGCAGGGCGTCTTCGTAGAAGATCTCGTAGAAGTCGCCCATCCGGAAGAACAGGATCGCGTCGCGGTGCTGCTGCTTGGCGTCCAGATACTGCCGCATCGCCGGCGTTGCCGACGTTGACATATCCTGTAAGTCTAACCGATGCGTGTATTGGCTCTGGACACCACGACCACAGACGGCAGTCTCGCCATCGCCGACGAACGCGGGTGCCTCGTCGAGATGACGGGCGATCGACAGCGCTCACATACCGCACGCCTTCCCGGCGACGTCCACGACCTACTCGCGCGCGCGGCACTGTCGTCGCGCGACATCGATCTCTTCGCCGTCGTCTCCGGACCGGGGTCATTCACCGGGCTTCGTACCGGTATCGCCACGATTCAGGGGCTCGCCATGGTCCACGGGCGGCGGGTCGTCGCCGTGTCGGCCCTCGAAGCGCTGGGGATGGCGGCGAGTGAGCGCGCAGACGTCGGTTCGCGCGTCGCGGCCTGGATGGACGCCCATCGGCGCGATGTCTTCTCGGCGCTGTTTGAGGTCGGTCCGGGAGATTCGTGGACGCCGGACCGCCTGCGCGAACTGGACGCCGCCACCGTGGATACCCCAGCCAACACGCTCGCGCGCTGGGACGCCGCTGGAATCGCCCCGACGGTCGTCGCCGGAGACGGCGCGACGCTGTACCACGAGATGCTCGACGCTCGCGCCGTGGTCATGCCGCATCCGCCGCTCGCCTCCATTGCCGCTCGCATGGCGCTGGCCCGCGCGCGCCAGGGGTTGACGATCGATCCCGCGGCGATTCAGCCCGTCTATGTGCGGCGGCCCGACGTGGAGGTGACGCGAGACGCCAGGCGGGCGAGCGAATCGGCACCGCCACCGACCCCGTCCCCAGCCTGAGTACGACCATCACCGATGCCCCCCCACGCCGACATCGTCATCGTGCCGATTGAGTCCCTCGAGCAGATTGACGACGTGCTGGCGATCGAGGACGCGTCGTTCATCAACCCGTGGACCCGGCAGATGTACGAGAGCGACCTCGCCAACCGCGGTGTGTCGCACATTGTGGTGGCACGAACGCCCTCCGGGGAGGCGCTTGGCTTCTGCTCGTTCTGGATTGTGCTGGACGAGCTTCACCTCAACAATCTCGCGGTGCTACCCGGCCATCGGCGGGCCGGCGTTGGGTCCCGCCTCGTGGAGCATGTGCTGGCCGCGGCCTGCCGGCTGGGGGCGACCAAAGCGACGCTCGAGGTGAGACGTTCGAACGACGCCGCGATTCGCCTTTATACGCGGTGGGGGTTTCTGGTGTCAGCGGTCCGGCGGCAGTACTACTCCCAGCCGGTCGAGGATGCGCTGATCCTCTGGCGCGACGGCCTGCCTCAGATTTCGAGCACCCGCGCTTGAATCGGCGTCTGGTCGTGTGGTACGGTCCGCGTACCGGCGAGTAGCGCCGACCTGGTCCAGACATCGTTCCCGCCGACATCAGACAGGGAGGTCGCGCATGAATGAACCGTCACAGGACGTCAAATCCTGGCTGCTGCAGACTGATGAAGAATTCCACCGGCTGACTGACCAGCATCACGCCCTCGAAGATCGCCTCCACCAACTGACAGAGAAGCACTACCTCTCGGACTCAGAGCTCGTCGAAGAAGTCACCATCAAGAAACGCAAACTCCTGATCAAGGACCGCATGGAATCGATCCTGCGGCACCACGACGACCAGTACCACGCGCAGCCGCATTGAGGCCGTGAGGTGCGAAGACGACGGAGCGCGCCTGACGCGCGCTTCGTCGTCTTCGTGCCTTCGTGGTTAGATAGGGCCGTGATTCGCGTTCCTCTCGACCCTGCCGGCTGGCCGTTCATCGGCGGCGCGGTCCTTCTCGCTCTGGTGTCCTCGCGCGTCTGGTCGTGGCCCTTCGCGCTTCCAGCGATCGTACTCGCCGGCTTCTTCGTGTTCTTCTTCCGCGATCCCGAACGGCGCGTGGTCGATCGGCCCGACACGGTGGTGTCGCCAGCGGATGGTCGGGTCATGGTCGCCGGTCCAGCGGTCGAGACAGCCGCTCCGGCGGGACAGTGGCAGCAGATCAGCATCTTCCTGTCGCCCATGGACGTGCATGTCAATCGCGTTCCCGCCTCCGGCCGAATCACCGAGGTCAGTTACAAGCCGGGACGGTTCTTCGCGGCGTACCGCCCTGAAGCCGCCAGTGAGAACGAACGATCCGAGATCTGGATCGATCACGGCGGACAGATGGTGGTGGCCAGGCAGATCGTGGGCGTGCTGGCGCGGCGCGTGGTCTGCCGCGCCAGGCCGGGCGACGAAGTGCGGGCGGGCGACCGCTACGGCGTCATGAAGTTCGGGTCGCGGATGGACGTCTACCTGCCTCTATCCGCGGAGCTGCGGATCAAGACCGGCGATGTCGTGCGAGGCGGGGAAACCGTCATCGCGGTGCTACACTGACCCCAGGCGATGCCTGTCCCTTCCGGTGGCGACCGTCGACTTCGTTTCGTGCGCCGGCCCCCGGTCGATCGCCGTCCCCTGCGTGACCGCCGCGGCGTCGCGCTGTTGCCCAGCCTGTTCACGATGGGCAACATGTTCTGCGGCTACGCCTGCATGGTGTACGCCATGCGGGGCGATTTCGAATCGGCCGCCCCGTTCATCGGTATCGCCGTCGTCCTCGACATGCTCGACGGGCGAATTGCCCGGCTCACCGGAACAGCGAGTGAGTTTGGCGTGCAGCTCGATTCGCTGGCCGATGTGATTTCGTTCGGCGTCGCACCGGCGTTCCTGGCTGTGGCCTGGGGGCTCGAACCGCTGGGTCGCCTCGGTCTCTCCGCGGGGTTCCTTTACGTCAGCGCGGCCGCGCTGCGGCTCGCGCGCTTCAACATTCAGAGCGCCGGCGGCGGCGACAAGCGCTACTTTGCCGGCATGCCCAGTCCCGCGGCTGCCGGGATCGTGGCGTCCACGGTATACGTCTATCCTTCCGGACTGCACGATTACCGCGCCGCACTGCCGGCGTTGGCACTGGTACTGGTCCCGGCCCTGCTGATGGTCACCACTATCCGCTTCCGCAGCTTCAAGACGATCGACCTGCAGATGCGTCGTCCGTATACGGTGTTGCTGCTTGTCGCGCTCGGCATCATGGCGGTCGCCACGCATCCCCGCTTCGTGCTGGTCGGCATGGCCTACGCCTACTTGCTGTCCGCATTTATCGGACAGGCCATGACGCGGATTCGTCATCGAGGCACACCGTCCCCAGAACCAACGCCCACTGTCGATGCCCCAGCCGCACAGGACGCGATGGCGCACGGCGGTGAACCCCACGCCTCCTCGCCACGGCGCGCCCGCGGTCCCCGCCGTCCCGACTGACCGCGCCCTGCGGCGCCGGCGTTCGCCTTTCACAGAAAATCTCTTGCCGACGGCGCACGGGACGCGTCGATTCCTCCATCCAAGGGAATACTGGTGGCGACTCCGTCCCTGGCGGCCGTTCACAAGCGGTCTGATCTAATCGGTTAATATATGGCGCACGCTATGACAGCCCAAGTCGCTCCGCGTCTGGTAATTACCGACGCGCTCGGTCGTCGTACGATTCCGATCGAACGCGCGCTCCTGACGTTCGGTCGACGAAGCGAATGCGATGTCCGCGTGACCGGCGCTGATGTGTCCCGCCAGCACGCCGAGCTATTGAACCGCGATGGCAAGATCATCCTTCGCGACGCCGGCTCGAAGTTCGGGACATTCGTCAACGGCGAGAAGATCACCGAGCGCGAGTTGAAGCCCGGCGACAGCATCGGGCTCGGGCAGACCAGCGACACCAGCATCGTCTTCGCCGTCGGCGACAACGGCATGTCGGGCGAGCACCTCGCGACGTCGGCGGCCAGCGAGCTCAGACACATGTCGGCTCTGCTCGAAGGACTGCGCGCCATCGGCTCGGGACGCGTGCTCGAGGAGGTACTGGCGCTGGTGCTCGACTCCGCGATCGACGTGACCGGTGCCGAGCGCGGTTTCATCATGCTGGCCAACGATCAGCATCAGCTCGAACTGAAGCTGGTACGCGCCCGCGGCAAGATGACCCTCGGCGGGAAGACGTTCGAAACAAGCCGGAAGATTCCCGAGGGCGTGTTCGCCACAGGGCAGCAGAAGATTGTCGAAGACCTCCTCGACGGCGATCTGGCCAACGCACACGTCGGCACCGTGGCGCTCGGCATTCGCCACGTGCTGTGCGCACCGTTGAAGCTGATGCGCTACGTCGAGAAGGGCGAGCAGGAAGCGCTCGATCGCATGATCGGCGTGTTGTATCTCGACAGTCGAGAACGCGGCGCTCTGACGTCTGCGACAGTGCAGGCGGCCCTCGAAACGCTCAGCGCCGAGGCCGCAATCGCGATCGAGAACGCGCGCCTGTACCGCGAAGCACTCGACAAGGCCAAGATCGAACAGGAGCTGCGTGTGGCAGCCGGCATCCAGCAATCGCTGCTGCCGCCGGGCAAACATGCCGGTAAGTTCTTCGAGGCCAGCGCCGCCTCACTGCCGTGCCGATCGGTCGGCGGCGACTTCTTCGACTACATCGACCTGCCGAGTGGCAACGCCGGCTTCATCCTCGGCGACGTCTCTGGCAAGGGATCGCCGGCGGCGTTGCTGGCCGCGGCGGTCCTGGGCATGTTCAGCGCAGAGGCTGGATATCAGACGGGGGCGGCGTCGCCCATTACCCGCGTCAACGCCGGGCTGTTCCGCCGGGCCGTGGCAGCCAAGTTTCTGACGGCGTTCTATTGCATCTTGTCGCCCGACGGCAAGTTGACGTTTACCAATGCGGGACACAATCCGCCCATGGTGGTCACGACGTCAGGCATCCGTCGCCTCGAAACCGGTGGGCTGGTGCTTGGCCTGTTCGAGGGCGCCACCTTCGATGAGGAGACGATCGCCATGAACAAGGGCGACGTCCTGTTGATCTACAGCGACGGTGTCACCGAAGCCATGAACGAAGCGGGCGACGAGTTCGGTGACGATCGGCTGATTGAGCTCTTTCAGAAGCGTCGCGGGCAGTCCCTCGACAAGACGCTCGACGAGCTGATGGCCGCGGTCAAGGAGTTCGCCGGCGCGGCCCTGCAGAACGACGACATCACGATGCTGCTGCTGCGCTACGACGGTCCGTCCGCCGCTTGATGCCACAACCGGCGCTCAGCGCGATGCGGCGGTCCGCACCCTGAGCGTCACGGTCGTGCCGACACCACGTTCGCTCGCTACCGAGATCGTCCCGCCGACGAGTTCGATGTTCCGTTTCGCAATCGTCAGCCCCAGACCCGTACCCGTCGCCTTCGTCGAGAAGTACGGTTCGAACAACCGTGCCATCGCGTCGCGATCCATGCCGACGCCGCTGTCGCGGACGGTCACCACGATGGGGCGGTCGCCGTCATCGGCGTCGAGGGAGGTCGCGAGACAGAGCGTCCCACCGGCGGGCATGGCGTGCAGCGCGTTCTCGATGATGTTCGTGAGGGCACGGGCGAACAGCGTGCGGTCGACGGTGGCCAGTGGCAGGTCCGGCTGGAGGGTCACTGCGATCGCGACACGTGAGGCCAACCCGATCCGGTACGGCTCGACCACGGCGGTGACGATCTGCGCGATATCGCTCGGCTCCAGTCGCGCCGTGGGTGAGGAGGCAAAGCTGGAGAACTCTGCCGCAATCTGCCGCAGCAGCCGCACCTGCGACAGAATCGAGGCCACACACTCGTCAAGCACCGGCGACAGCGGCGCGCCGCGGTCGATGTTGACCCGTCGTGCGTGTTCCGCCGACAGCTGAATCGGCGTCAGCGGATTCTTGATGTCGTGTGCCACCTGCCTGGCCATATCGGCCCACGCTTCGAGACGCTGTGTCCGCTCGCGATCGGCGCGTTGGCGGCGGAGATCGTCGGCCATCTGGTTGAAGTCCTCGACCAGGCGGCGCAGTTCGTCGGACGACGTCGCGGCAATGCGGGCGTCGAGATCGCCTCGAGCAATTCGCCGTGTCGCGCGACTCAAACGATTCACGGGATCGGCAATACGTTCGGCCATCCAGTAGCCGAGGGCGGAACCGAACAACACGAACAGCACCGAGGCGGACGTAATGCGGCGGTTCAATTCGTCGCTTTGACGCTCAATGTCCCGGCTGCGCAGCGGCTGCGGCACGGTGACGATGCCCTCGCGACCGCCGGTCCGCACCGGTGCAGCGGCCAGCAGATAGGGAACGCCTGCAATGTCATCGACTTCCGCCGTGGCCGGCAACCGGTCGAGCACGATCGCGCGGTAGACATGCCCGGGCGTCCTGCCGGGAAGCAGCCGCGAGGCGAACAGCGGACGCCCACTCGTGGCCTGCAACCGTGCGCGATCGAAGAGATTCACATCCTGATCAATCGCGCGACGCACCAGCACCATCACCTGGTCGTCGACGAGATCCAGGGCCTCGGTCCCGCGTTGCTGCAACGCGGCGTAGTCCTCGACCAGACGCTGCGCGACGGCCGCGGTGCGCACGGCCGACTCTTCGACGCTGGCACGGTACTGGTTCGTGAAGTAGCGCTGGGCCGCGATCGCCAGAATGGCGATCGGAATGACCGCGGACGCAACAAAGGCAATGAACAACTTGCGGTAGAAACTCGAGCGCACCTCGCGCAGCAGCGCGCGGCCACTCGCCGGCGTGCCTGGCGTCAGGGTGTTGAGCGCGGTCGCCAGCAAAAGCACGCTGCCATACAGCACTCCGACGAGAAACACGAGCTCGCCAAGGTTGACGAGATGCCCAAGCAATGAAATGACCGGGTAGCCCAGCGCATAGATCCCGTTTCGATCGTTGAAGAAGTAGACGCGAAACCCCTGATCGTCGCGTGTGACCGAGGCCCAGAACGGTGCACGCGAACCGACCATCTGTTCAAAGACATCGCCGGCGAGCGGCCACACCCGCTCGAGCGATGAATAGATCGTGCTTCGGCTCCAGCCGTAGACCGCAAACTCGATGTCCTGGCCGAACGCCGCCTCAGACAACGGAATGCGGTCGGCGCGCAGTGACTCGAGGTAGGGATTGTCAGCAGAAATGAAGGGCAGCGCCCGATAGTCAAGCATGACCCGCACCACGACAGCGCCTACCCGTCGATCGCCGTCACAGATCGCCCGACTCGCGCGCAGGACATTGCGCCGACTCGACCCGAACGGTGACGTCTCCTCGTAGGGCGGCGCCCAGGCGTCGCAGCTGCCGCCAAGAAACGGCGTCGTGCCGTACTCGGGCAGGTTCAGTGCGAACCAGCTGACCAGGCCGCCGTTCGGGCCGTACAACTCGATCGCGGAGGTTGTCCCGGCTGACGCAAGGTCGGTTTGCGACCACACCAGAAACGCACGGTCAGTCGTCGGTGCCGCGTCCTCCGATGAACTGGTCACGAACTCGGCGAGCGAGGGCACGGCATCGATCGCGGCAAGGGCGCGGGGCAGTCGCGCCTGCAGCTGTTCGCGTTGTTGCGCCGCCTGCGGCGCGTACTCAGCGGCGACCCGACGCTCCTTCGCGCTGGTGCTGAACCAGGTGACCGACGGATACATCCCCAGTGACGGCAACAGCAAGGCAAGGAACAACACGAAGAGTCGCGCGGACTGCGACGCCCGTCGGGGAAGGCCGCGTGGCCGTCCGAGCACGACTGACAGGAAGGCCGCGACCAGCAGTGCGGCCAGGAGCGGCCAGATCGGCACACGGCCCCGTGACTGCAGCACGAGAATCGCCATCGCTGCGCCGACAATCGCAGACACTGCCGCGGTCGTCCGCTGCGTCCCCTGACGATGCGATCGCCAGGCCACGACCGGCATACGCAACAACGCCGCGGCGGCCCAGATGACTCCGGCATGCAGCAGCACAAGCCCAATGGCTACGGCCAGACGGAGATACTCCACCGGGTGCAGCGAGAAGCGCAGCAGGTCCGTCGTTGTCTGGGCGGCGATCGTGTCGATGGCCAGCTCGTAGCGCCACACCACAGCGGTCGCCAGCCCCGCGGCAGCCAGGAATGCCACCGCCGTCCTCACAAGCGACGACGCACTGGGCGGCGACACGTGGCGGCGCCGGCCGGCGAGGCGCCAGCGTTCCATGAGATCCAATGCCAGCCAGACGAGCGAGAGCAGGAGAAGGCCGTTGGGGAGGAGCGCCATCGGCGCCAGCCAGGAACGGCCGATGTACGGGACGCTGGCCGCCCACACCAGCAGCCGGGCCGCCACCAGCAGCACGGCGAGCGCCGCCGTCGCGCCCACCACACGACGCGCGGTCAACGCACGCCGTCGCCACTCGATGAGGGGAGGCAGACACAACAACAGGGTCAGCGCGACCACCCCCCGCAGCGCCGCCCGGCGGCCATTCTCCCAGCGGCCGCGCGCTTCAGCCAAGGTCTCCGGTGCGACCTCGGCCTCGAGCAGGGGGGTGCCGTCCGCAGTCTCGACCGCAAAGGTGTACG
>CADEEX010000135.1 GCA_902826465.1 uncultured Acidobacteriota bacterium | reverse complement strand
CATAGGCCGGCAGGAGCAGCGACGGCAGCCCAGGCGCGTGAATCGAGTAGATCTGGCCGTTCTTCCCTCGCTCGAAGAAATCAGGCCGCAGTTCGCCGGCAAAGAACGACTGATAGTCGCGCTGTCGATGGTTGTTCTCGATCTGCAGATCGCCGTCCCTGAGCAGGCTCTCCGTGATGATCAGGTAGTGCGGTTCGTCACCGCCGACGCCGACCGCGCGTGCGGAATAGAGCCCAGCGCCAACATACAGCAGCAGACTGACGATGAACACGCCTCGGCGTCCGATCAACGACGGCGCCACCTGCATCAGCGCGCCGAGCGTCTCCCTGACCGTCCACGCGACGGCCACCCCTGCGATGAGCCAGCGCACCGGACCCGCTAGCACCAGCAGCAACGGAAAGCGATCGGACAGGTACGGGAGATACGGAACGGCCCACAGCCACAGCAAGAGCAACGGCGCCAGCCGGCCCGCGCGCGCTGGGCTCCGGCCGACAAGCGCCCCGGCCACCAGCAGCCCGACGCCCCACCACGCCGCCAGCTGCCACGCCGGCGCCAGCAGCGCCAGACGGATCGGACCGCTGGCCGGCCACTGCACGATGTTCACCGTTGCCGGAAGCAGCCAGACGGCTGTGGCAATGGCTTCACAGGCCGCGAGCCCGACGATGGCCGCCCGAAGACGTGAGGTCTGTCGGTGTGGCGCGGCCGACACTACGCGCCCGCGTCCTTCTCGAGCACCGCCATGTAGTGCGCGGAATAGGCGCGCCACGCCGATTGCTCGAGCATGCGCTCGACGGGACGTAACACCCGGGCCAGGGCCTGTGGGATGAATTCCGGGAGGAACGTGAAATAGCGGACGTCAACGACACGGGCCGGGGTGTAGGTGCTGAGCCGACGCGGCAGCAACCACCGCTCGACACCTTCGTCAATGCAGTTGAGCGATGGGAACACGTAGCCCATGTAGAAGCGGAAGAGAATGTTCGTGGTGTTGATCTCGTGCACGAACAGCAGGCCGCCCGGCTTCAACACTCGCAGCAGCTCGACGAATGCGCGACGCTGCTCCTCGACCGATCCCAGGTGGTGCAGCACATTGATGGTGTAGAGAAAGTCGTAGCTGGCGTCGGCGGCCGGAATCTCGAGCACCGATCCCACCCGCACGAGCGAGGCATCGCCGACGTTCCTGGCGGCCAGCGCAATCTGCCCCGCCGACATGTCGATGCCGTTCACGTCGAACCCGAGCTCGCGCATGCGCGCCACATAGGCGCCCTGACCGCACCCGACGTCGAGCCCACGCCGTCCGCCGCGCCGCTCCTCAATCACGCGCTTCATCTGCGTCGTCTTCAGCTCGAGCAGTGCGAGACGCCGCGACTCAGGAATCTGCACGTCGTAGGCGTCGGCAATGTCGTCGAAGTGCGTGTCGCTGCTGGCGGGCACGGTGCGCAGGTGCACCAGGGCGAATACCAGTCCAAGTGCGGTGGACACACCCACGGTGGCGAGACGGACACCGAGCACCGCCAGCGCAGCGCCGCTGTCGTCGAGGCCATGCGCGGTCAGCACATCGAGCATCTGCCGGCCGGCCACGATCACGCCGCCTGGGGCCAGCAGCGCCCCACCGGCGACCGACGACTGCCCGTACAGCAGTTCGGCATCAGCGGCGCTGAAGCGGACCGGCCAGCTGCCGACCAGGAGCCACAGTCCGAGGCCTGGCAGCACCCACGCCACAATGCTCGTGGTCACCGCCACCAGCCACGTGCGCAGCTGATAGAGCCGCCTGAAGTCGCCAAGCTTCGATGGCTCGAACCGCCGCGCCAGAGGGCCCACCACGCCGATCACCACCCGAAGGGCGAAACGACGCGCCGGCGTCACGAGCGTGAACACCACAGCGGCCAGCACCAGCGCCGGCAGCGCATCGGGCGCCCCGAGCCACAACGAGGCGACTGCCGCAATCACCAGCAGCGCCACGACGTCGATCGCGCGCTCCCACACATTGACGACGAGCGTCGTCAGAATCGGGACACCGCCCCGACGCCGATGAACGATGGCGCGCACCGCGCTCTCGCCGACGATGAGCGGCGTGAACAGCAGGCTGAACCCGGCAAAGTAGCCGATGTACGCATCGCGAATCGGAATACGCGTTTCGGCGCGCCGCAGCAGAAAGATCCAGCGCAGACTGCGGAGCGTGAGGCTGACCACGGTAAGGGCGCACGCCGCGCCCAGGCGCCACCAGAACGGAGACGGCGGTGCCTGCCAGCCGCCAACGTTGCCGAACACCAGTCCCGTGGCCAGGAGACCGACGAGCAGGACCGCGGCGGCCGACGCCAGTACCACGACCCAGGCCATCGCGCGCGGCGGCCTGGCAACGCGTGCGGTTGTGTCCAGTTCGCGCACCGCCATGCGATCAGCTCGCCGGCGGAACGGCAGTCTCGCGAATCTCTCGGATGCTGTAGGTGGGCTTGCTCTGCGACTCGTGATAGGTCCGCGCCTGGATTTCTGCCAGCAGGCCCAGCGTGATCAGCTGGACGCCGGTCGAGACGAGCAGGATGCCGAACAGCAGCAGCGGGCGGTTCCCAATCGCCTGCCCGGCGAACAGTTTGAGCGCGGCGAGATACACGGTGATGGCCACGCCTGGCAGCGTCATCGCCAGACCGACCAGGCCAAAAATCTGCAGCGGCCGCGTCGAGTAGTTCAACAGGAACTTGACGGTAATGAGATCGAGCACGACGCGGATGGTGCGCGAGATGCCGTACTTCGACGTGCCGTGCTTTCGCGCGCGGTGGTTCACCACCGACTCCGCGATCGCGACGCCTTGTTCGCTCGCGATGGCCGGAATGAAACGGTGCATCTCGCCGTAGAGCCGGAGCGGCTTCACCACCTCGGCGCGGAACACCTTCAACGAGCAGCCGTAGTCGTGCAGACGCACACCGGTCGACCACGAGATCAGCCGGTTGGCGAGCATCGACGGCAGCAGCCGCGACATGAAGTCGTCCTTCCGGTCCTTGCGCCAGCCACAGACGATGTCGAGCTGTTCGTCTTCGAGCTTGCGCACCATCGCCGGAATGTCCTTCGGGTCGTTCTGCAGGTCGCCGTCAGACGTCACAATCAGCGCGCCGCGGGCGTGGGCAAAGCCGGCGGAAAAGGCCGCGGTCTGGCCGAAGTTCCGGCGGAACCTGATGACGCGGACCTGAGGATCGGTGGTCTGCAGACGCGCCAGGATCGGAAAACTCTCATCGGTGCTGCCATCGTCGATGATGAGGATCTCGTAGGAACGGCCCCACGCGCGAAGCGTGGTGGTCAGCTCGCGATGGAGTTCCTCGAGGCTGGCCGCCTCGTTGCGGATGGGTATGACGACGGTCAGGTCGAGCATCGGTGATGGGGACCAGCGTCGGACGCCGGTCGGCGCACTAGTTTACCGTCGTTCGCGGGCGTCTCAGCCGCTTCACGATGACAAAGGCGGCAATGCCGCCCACGAGCAGACCGACCAGCCAGAGCGAGATGGTGCGGCCATTCTCGTGGATGAAGGCCATGGCCTGATCGCCGTAGTAGATCGCCAGGAGGCCTTCGCCGAAGTAGCGGATGCCCCTGCCGATGGCAATGGCGGCAGCAAACCGGCCGACGCTGATACCGGCCACGCCGGCGAGCAGCACAAAGATCTTGAACGGCGCTGGCGGCGGCAGCAGCGACGGGATGAGCACCGCCATCACGCCCCAGCGCTGGAAGGTGGCCATCGCACGCTCGACACGGGCCGGGCTGAAGCTCTTGGTGATCCACTTGTCGCCCTTGCGGCCGACGTAATAAAGGACGAGGCAGCCGGCAATCGACCCGAGCGTCGCGCTGGCCGCGTAGTAGGCCATGAGCGACTTGTGCTGCGTAACCATGTAGATCAGCAGCAGATCGTTGATCTCCGGCAGCGACAGGAACGACGAGTCGAGGAACGCGATGATGAAGAGGCCCGGACCGCCGAGCGAGAGCGCGAAGGCCTGGATCCAGGCGACGAATTTCCCCATAAGATGAGCAGGTGATTATACCGTCGCCGCGGCGCGGACTGGTCCGCGCGGTCGCCGGCGGAGCCGTTCTTGGTGGCACGATGGTCGCGCTGCACTATGCGCGGATCGGCCTCACGCTCACCCACTACGATGCGCGCGGCCACCTGATCGTCGCGCGCCGCATCGCCGACAGCATCACGCCCGGCTGGCAGCAGATCGGCGCCGTGTGGCTGCCGCTGCCACATGTGCTCAACGCGCTGCCCGTGCAGATCGATGCGTTCTATCGCACGGGCGCGTCCGCGGTGGCGATCTCCGTCGCCAGCTTTGCAGTGGCCTGCGCGTGCATTGCCTGGCTGGTGGCCGGCCTCACCGAATCACGCCTGCCGGCCGTCGCCGCGACGCTGGTGTTCGCCTTGAACCCGAACGTGCTGTATCTGCAGGCGACGCCGATGACCGAGCCGCTGCTGCTTGCCCTGATCCTGCTATCGGTGGCGTTGCTGATGCGATGGATCGCCAGCGGCGAACGGCACGGTCCAACGACACGCGCGCGCACGGCCTCGGCACAGGCTGGATGGGCGATGGCGCTCGCCTGTCTCACGCGCTACGAAGCCTGGCCGGTTGTGGTGTCCGCGCTTGGCATCACCCTGCTGGTTCGCGGGCCACGTGCCGGCTGGTCCACGGCGGTGACGGAGCTACTCAGGCTCGCCGCCTACCCCGGCGCCGCCATCGCCGCCTTCCTCGTCTTCAGCCGCATCGTCGGCGGCGCCTGGTTCGCCGACGACTTCTTCGTGCCGGAGAACCCCGCTCAGGGACAGCCCTTCGCGGTCATCGCACAGATCATCTGGGGCCTCGTGACACTCAGCGCCACCTCGCTGGTGGTGGTGGCGGCCCTCGGCGCCCTGACGCTCGTCGGCAGGACGCTGCAACAGGGCATGGTGGCGCTGCTGCCGCTCACGCTCATGGCCACCGCCGCCGTGCCGTTCGTGGCGTTTCTCGACGGCCATCCGTACCGCATTCGCTACATGGTGGTCCTCGTGGCGGTTGAGGCCGTCTGCGCCGGTGCCGCCCTGGCACTGCTGCCACGTCGCGCCCGTGCGCTCGGCGCACTCGCGCTCACCGCGCTCGCGCTCGTGGAACTCCGCCCGCTCGACGCCGCGTCGCCCATGGTGGCCGAGGCGAAGTGGGACCAGCCGAACATCATCGCCCGCGATCAGACGGTCACGCGATGTCTGGTGCGTGACTACGATCGCACCAGCATCATGGCCAGCATGGGATCGCTCGGACACTACATGCAGGATCTGTCGCGCGCCGGATTCTCGCTGCGCGACTTCCTGCACGAGGGAAATGGCGACATCTGGCTGAACGCGCTGAACGATCCGCGTCCGTATGTGGGATGGATGTTGATTGAAGAGAAGGCCGAGGGGGGCGACATGCTCGCGAGACGCGCGCGCGAAAACCCGCAGTTCCTCGCGGCGTTCTCGCGTGTCTGCGAAGGCGCCGGCCTTGCCCTGTTCCGGCGCCATACGGCCGGGACGGCAAGGTCGGACGCCCTCGCTCCGTAGCGCGCCCGTCAGGGCGCGTGACGCGGGCCGGAGAGGCCCGCGCTACGAAGACGCGAAGAGCTAGAAGCGGACGTTGATGGTCATCAGGTGACTCCAGCCACCAAGATTGATCGAGTCGGCCGAGAACGATTCCGACACCGGCAATTCGCCTCTGGCCCGCTGCCACCGCGTTTCATAACCCAGGTCCCATCCCGCGAGCGGAATGCGCAGGCCGCCGAGGATGACCGGCCCGGTGGCCGTGCCCGACCCGATGAACCGGTCGCGATAGATGCTGTTGTCGCTGGCCACCCAGTCGCCCGTCTCGGTGTAGCGCCAGTTGAAGACGCCCACGCCGGCACCGATGTACGGCACGATCGGCGCGCTGCGGCCCGCAGGGAGGAAGCGCACCGTGGCGGTGAACGGCACGATGCGAAGCTTCAGGTCCTGCTCGATTTCGGATCCATTGGCGTTGACCACATCGGCGTAGACACTCGGCACCGTGCGCCGATAGAGACCCACACCAAGCCCTGCGTCGATGTAATCGCCAACGCCCACCAGGTACTCGACGCCGGTGGTGAAGCCGTTGAAATCGCTGGTATTGAAGGCGAGGAAGTCGAGGTTGTTGACGAGCACGTCGCCACCGTCGATGTCTCCTCTGTTGTCTTCACCGGTCGGCACGAAGCCACCCAGGTAGAAGTTGAGGCTCTGCTGCGCGTAGCCCGTTGACGGGGTCAACAGCAGCGCGCTGAATCCAAGAATTCCGAGTACGGTCGTTAGTCGGCGCATAGGCTCCTCTGTTGCCGGAAGCCATAGCAGGAGGGATGCCAAGAATATCGGCGAATTTGCTGAGGAAATCGCGTGGTTCGCGAACGCCTGTCGTCGTCGGGTATCAGCGCGTCCGGTTTCGTCGACAGCGCGAGGCGTCAGCCCCGCGGGCGGGACGCAATCACTGCGAGCATCTCATCGTGGATGAGGCCGTTGCTCGCCAGCACTTCCTTGTTGCGCGACTGGAAGACGCCGCCGTTCAGGCGGGTCACACGTCCACCGGCCTCCTGCACGAGCAAGGCGCCAGCCGCAATGTCCCACGACTGCAGCCCTCGCTCCCAGAAGCCGTCGAGCCTGCCCGACGCGATGTAGCACAGGTCGATGGCCGCCGATCCGAGACGCCGGATGCCACGCGCGCGCCCCACAAACGCGCTGAACAACTGCATCACCTCATCGAGCTTGATGTGCACGTCGTACGGGAAGCCGGTCACGAGCAAGGCGTCGATGAGCGGCGCAGACGAGGACACCCGCATCGGCTGACCGTTCAAGAACGCGCCGCCGCCGCGCTCGGCGGTGAACAGCTCGCGCCGATTCGGATCGTAGATGGCCGCCACCTGGGCCACACCGTCGATCTCGAGCGCCAGCGAGGAACAGAAAATCGGCACGCCGTGCGCGAAGTTGGTGGTGCCGTCGATCGGATCGAACACCCAGCACGGTCCCTCGGGGATCGTCGCGCTGCCGCCCATCTCTTCGCCAAGAATCGCGTGATCGGGAAAGCGCTCGGCAATCATGGTCCGGAACGCGCGCTCGATCGCCACGTCCACTTCGGTGACGAGGTCGATCTCGCCCTTCTTGGCGACGCCCACGTCTCCGCCGACGCGGGCCATCATCGTGTCGCCGGCGAGCACCACGGCCTCAACGGCCGTTGTCAGAAACTGGGGATTGAGCAGGTTCACGAGGTCGCGACGGAACCGTCGGTGGCAGGCTGCACGCGCTTGATCATGCGGATTTCCATGCCGCCCTCAGGCGCCCGTTGCAGCTGCACATCGTCCATGAAGCTGCGAATCAGGAAGATGCCGCGGCCGCTGCCCTTCAGGAGGTTTTCGGGGGCCAGCGGGTCGGCCACTTCTTCGGGCTCGAAGCCCTTGCCCTGATCCCGCACGCGAATCAGCATCTCGGGCACCTCGCCAAGGGTGGTGTGAAACTCGACGAACACCCGTTTGCTGGCATCGTGCTGGTTGCCATGCTTGATGGCGTTGATGACGCACTCTCGAATCGAGACGTTGACCCAGTGGATCGAATCGTCGTCGAGTCCGATCTCGCGGCTGACATGTCCGCCGACCGTCTCCACGAAATCGACCATCTCGAACGTGCTCGTGAATTCGAGACGAATGCTCAAGGGATGCTTGGAAGCCATGGACGCGAATGAATACCATCCCATCTGTTGATTGATGTCAAGCCGACTGTCGTAAGATCGGTCGGATGCCTCCACAAAGTGTTGCCACAGTGACGCCCGCGCGTCGGGTGCACGGCCGGCTGCGCGTGCCCGGAGACAAGTCGATTTCGCACCGCTATGCCCTGCTCGCCGCCCTCTCCGATGGCCGTTCTGAGCTACAGCACTTCTCCGCCGGCGCCGATTGCCATTCCACCCTCGCCTGCCTGCGAGGACTCGGAATCCACATCGACATCCACGACGACACTATTACTCTTCTGGGACGAGGACTGCACCAGTTCCGTTCACCCTCGAGTCCACTCGATGCCGGAAACTCAGGCACCACCATCCGCATGCTGGCCGGAATCCTGGCCGCGCAGCCCTTCAGTGCCACCCTGTTCGGCGACGAATCGCTGTCGCGCCGGCCGATGCGCCGGGTCATCGAGCCGCTGTCACGTATGGGTGCACGGATTGACTCGACCGACGGTCGCCCGCCGCTGACGGTTCACGGCACCACACTGCGGCCCATCGACTACGCTCCTGACATCCCGAGCGCTCAGGTCAAGAGCGCGGTCATCCTCGCCGGCCTGCATACCGAAGGCACCACTCGCGTCACCGAGCCGGCGCAGACCCGCGACCACACCGAGCGCGCGCTCGCGGCCTTCGGCTTCACGGTCGGCGTCCACGGCCACACCATCTCGATCGACGGGGGCCAGCGCGGCCATGGCCAATCGCTGCTGGTGCCAGGCGACTTCTCGTCCGCGGCCTTCTGGATGGTCGCCGCCGCCGCGATTCCCGGCTCCCAGGTCACGATCGACGATGTGGGCCTGAACCCGACGAGGACCGGCCTCATCGACGTGCTGCGCCGTTTTGGCGCGAAGGTTGACGTCCACGAAACCGGCGGCCAGGCCGGCGAACCGATCGGCACCATTGTCGTCACCGGCGACCGCACAGGGTCGGTCACCATCGCGCCTGAGGAAGTGCCGGGCATCATCGACGAACTTCCGGCGATCGGCGCGCTCGCGGCCCACGGCGGCGAAGTCAGCGTCACCGGTGCGAAGGAGCTGCGGGTCAAGGAGAGCGATCGCATCAGCGTGCTGGTGAATGGCTTCCGCGCCCTCGGCATCGACGCCGACGAGCGGCCGGACGGCTTCGTGGTCCGCGGCACCGGGACGCACGCGGGAGGCGTCGCCGACGCCCACGGCGACCACCGCATGGCCATGGCGTTTGCCATCGCCGCGCTGGCGGCCACCGCCCCGTCGCGCATCGAAGGGGCCGACGTGGTGGCCATCTCCTACCCGGCCTTCTTCTCGACCCTGCAGCGGCTCGTGGCGTGAAAACCGACAAGGTGTATCTGGTAGGCTTCATGGGTGCCGGCAAGACGTCTGTGGCCCGCGCCCTCGCGCGGCGCCTCGACTGGCGGGCCGTTGACGTCGACGACATGATCGAACAGCGCGAGCATCAGACCGTCTCGGCCATTTTTGCGCGCCACGGCGAACCTTATTTCCGAGCCTCCGAGCGGGCGGTCCTTCTCGATCAGCTCCCCCATCGCCATCTGGTCGTCTCCACCGGCGGCGGCACCTTCGTTGACGCCGAGAACCGCGCCCTCATCAACAGCGACGGCCTCTCGGTCTGGCTCGATGTGCCGATTGAACGACTGATCGCCAGAGTGCCGGCCGATGGCCGGCGCCCGTTGGCGGCCGATCGGACCGAATTTCAGCGCCTGTATCACTCGCGGCGCACCGCCTACGCGCAGGCACATCATCGGATGGACGCCGGGAATCTGAGAATTCCGGCCATCGTCGAAGAGATCGTTCACTGGCTGGAGTCAAAGTGACCTCGCACCTCGCACCGGTATGCGCTATCTCGTACTGACCGACATCCACGCCAACATGGAAGGGCTCGAGGCGTGCCTGGCCGATGCCGGTCGGCATGGCTACGACAGCATCCTGGTTCTCGGCGACATCGTCGGCTACGGCCCCGACCCGAACGCCGTCATCAACCGTATTCGCGACCTCAAGCCTGCGGCGATCGTGCGCGGCAATCACGACAAGGTGGCCATGGGGCTGAGCCAGGCCGAAGGGTTTCACGCGGCGGCACGCGCCGCTGCCACCTGGATGCTCGAGACGCTCACACCCGTCAACCGCCAATGGCTGGTGGAACTCCCGATGGGACCGACGATCGTTGAAGGCGGGGTGGAAATCTGCCATGGCGCGCCATTCGACGAAGACGCGTACATCTTCGACGAGCTCGACGCCCGTCAGGCGCTCGATGCCGCCACCGAACTGGTCACCTTCTACGGCCACACGCACTTCGCGGTCGCCTTCCGCATGAACGGCGACTCGCTCGACGTGATTGGTCCGGCGGCCGTCGGCGACACCATCCTGCTGCTCGATCCGGCCGCGAAGTATCTCGTGAATCCAGGCTCCGTGGGCCAGCCGCGCGACGGCGACCCGCGTGCCGCCTACGCGATCTACGACACCGTCGCGCAGCGCATCGACATGCGGCGCACGTCGTACGACATCGAAGCGACCCAGGAAAAGATGTGGAAGG
>CADEEX010000134.1 GCA_902826465.1 uncultured Acidobacteriota bacterium | reverse complement strand
CCCGTAGCCCTCGATGGCCGTCAAGCGCCCGAATCCTCGCCGCGTGGGCCAGGCAGCGCCTCTCGTCGAGTCCATTCGCCATGGCCAGCGCCTGACTGTGATCGGTGATCGCAATGTACTCGAGGCCGGCGTCGGCCGCCGCGTCGACCATGGCCTCGAGGGTATCGCGGCCGTCGGTTTCGGTGGTGTGCATGTGAATGCCACCGCGAAGATCCGCCCCGGTCAGCAGCGAGGGCAGGGTGCGGGCCTCCGCCGCCTCGAGTTCGCCGCGTGCCTCACGCAGTTCAGGGGGGACCCACGTGAGTCCGAGCGCTTCGTAGATTTCTTCCTCCGTTGTGCCCGCGATGCGTCGGTCGTCGTCGTGGCTGAACACGCCGTACTCATTCAGCTTGAGCCCTCGGTTCAGCGCGCGGTCGCGGAGCTGAATGTTGTGCGCCTTTGAGCCGGTGAAATACTGCATCGCCGCGCCCCGGCTTTCCGCATCGACCAGGCGCAGGTCGGCCTGGAATCCGTCGCGCAGCAGGATGCTCGATTTCGTCTCGCCGTGGCCAAGCACGCGTTCGACGCGGTCGAAACGGATGAACGCGTCCATGAGACTGGCGTCGGCGCCGGTGGCCAGGATGTCGATGTCGCCGCAGGTCTCGCAGCCGCGCCGCAGGCTGCCAACCGGGGTGAGCGAGGCGCCAGGCGCGTGGGGTTGGAGATACGCGACCAGGGCGGTCGCCACGTCGTGCGTGTCCGAAAGCAGATGGCGTCCGCTGTGTCGCTTTCGCTCTTCGAGCGCCTTCAGGATGAGCGATTCCTTCTTGGGGCCCATGCCCTTCAGGCGCCTGATGCGACCGTCGGTGGCAGCCTGCTCGAGATCGGCGAGCGTCTGAATGTTGAGTTCGCGGTAGAGCGTCGCGGCGGTCTTCGGGCCCACCCCCTGCAGGCGCATCAGCTCGAGAATCGACGCCGGAAACTCGGCGACCAGTTCCTGGTGATACGCGCAGTCGCCGGTGTCAGCGATTTCTCGGATGCGAGCGGCGAGGTCCTTGCCGATGCCGGGAATCTCGCGCAGGCCGTTGGCATCCAGGCTGGCCAGATCGTGCGGGTGATTGCCGGCGATGTCGGCGCCGTTGCGGTACGCGCGAATCTTGAACGGGTTGTCGCCCTTGATTTCGAGGAGATCGGCGATCTCGTCGAGCAGGCGCGCGATGCCGGTGTTATCCAACGCGCAGGCCTTCAGACTCGAAATGGAAGGGGAGGAGCCGGGCGCCGCCAGCGGACAGTGCATCAGCGATGGCCGTGTACGATGCCGGCGGCCCATAGCAGAACAGGCAGCCGCCGCCGCCGGCGCCGCAGACTTTGGCGGCAGTCGCACCGGCCGCCATCGCCCGTCCGATGAGGTCGTCGATCGCCGGTGTCGTCACGCCAGGCGCGAGCCGTTTGCGATTGTCCCATTCGAGGACGATCTGGCGACCGACCTCTTCCCAATCGCCGCGCTCGAGCGCGACGCGCATCGCCACTGCCGTGTCGCGGATGCGCTCGAAGCAGTCGAAGATGTGCCGATCCCCGTCGAGATGTCGCTTGGTGATTTCCCAGTTATTGGTGCCTGAATTGCGGGGGGCGCCGGTGTAGGCGAGCACGAGGCGCTGCTGCAGCGCGGCGCTGTCCACCTCGAGGCCGACGCGGTGCACACCGTCGACCCTGAGTTCGACCGCTGCGACGCCGCCGTACAGCGCCGGCCGATAGTCCTGCACGCCCGTCGGCACCCGGATGGTCTGGCACTCGACGTTCATCGCGATGCGCAGCAGATCTTCTGGATCTTCAGACGCGCCCGTCCATCGGGCAAGCGCGCCGCAGAGCGCGATGGTCAGCGCCGACGAGCCTGCAATGCCTGCACCCGCCGGCGACTCTCCCCGTGTCGTCACGCTGACGTTCTTCACTTTGTAGTGCCGTGCCAGCAAGGCGAGCAGCGGGAGCCGGCTCTCGGCGGAGAGTTCACTCCAGTCACTCGCCTCCAGGCTCGTGTGCGTATCGACCGACGTGAGCAGGATGCCGCCGGGCCGCTCCTCAATCTGGACGTGGGCGCGCAGGCTGATGGCCGCGTTCACCGTGGCGGCATCGTCGTGGAAGAGATACAGCGGCCAGATGTCAATGGTTCCACCGGCGAGATCGATACGCGTGGGCGCAGACGCGGTCAGCACCCACGAATTATATAAGGTTAGAATTTGGACGCATGTCGCCGCTCGCGATTCGCCGCCAGATTGGTCAGCTCCTGCTTGCCGGATTCGATGGTGTGCAGCTGCCGGTGGAACTGAAAGCGTTGGCGAAAGAGTTCGGACTTGGTGGCGTCACCCTGTTCGCCCGCAACATCGTCGAGCCCGAACAGGTCGCTGACCTGTGTCGCGAGTCGTCTCTGCTGATGAGTGACATCCCGGCCTGGGTCAGCGTGGATCAGGAAGGGGGGCGGGTGGCCAGGCTCAAGTCGCCCTTCACCGAATGGCCGCCAATGGCGACGCTGGGCCGAAGCGGCGACGACAACCTCGCCGAGCAGTTCGCGCGCGCCCTGGCGACTGAACTGCGAGCGGTGGGCGTGACGCTCGATTTTGCCCCTGTGCTCGACATCCACACCAATCCGAAGAACCCCGTGATCGGCGATCGCGCGCTCGCCGAGAACGCCAAAGACGTGGCCCGCCTGGGCAGCGTGATCGTGCGGACCTTGCAGGCGGAGGGGATCGCCGCCTGCGGCAAGCACTTTCCCGGGCACGGCGACACGTCCACCGACTCGCACCTCGAGCTTCCGCTGGTCGAGCACCCGATTGAACGGCTGCGTGAGGTCGAGTTTGTACCGTTCCGAGCGGCGATTGCTGCCGGCGTGGCGACGATCATGACCGCCCACGTGTTCATGCCGGCACTCGACGAAGCGCGGCCAGCGACGCTGTCGCGGCGCATCGTCCACGGCCTGCTCCGCGAAGAACTGGGTTACGACGGCGTCATCCTCAGCGACGATCTTGAGATGAAGGCACTGGCCAACGACTACAGCGTGCCGGAGTCGGCGGTGCTGGCGATCGAGGCCGGATGCGATGGCGTGCTGATCTGTTCGGGGAACCACGACGTCAAGGCGGCCGCACTTGAGGCGCTCGTGCATGCGGTTGAGGACAATCGGTTGCCGATGACCCGAGTGGACGACTGTCTGAAGCGCCAGCGACGCGCGAAGGAACGATTCCTGGCGTCTCGCGTCTGGCCGGTCTCCTCAAGTGCGAAGGCGCTCCGTCAGGCCCTCGGACGTGAGGACCATCGCCGCGTCGCCGACGAGATGGCCCGCTTCGTGTGATGCTCAAGCCGCGTGCCCTTCGTCAGGGCGATCGCCTCGCGATCGTGGCCCCGGCCAGTCATTTTGACCGGGAGGAGTTCGATCAAGGCGTGCTCGAGATTCAACGCCTGGGTTTCGAACCGGCCTACGACGAATCGGTGTTCGCCAGGAAGCGCGACTACCTGGCCGGTCCCGCGGACGTGCGGGCGCAGGCCATTCGGGCGGCGTGGGCCGACCCCTCGATCGCCGGGCTGGTGGCCGTCAGGGGCGGATACGGCAGCGCGCAGGTCTTGCCACTGCTCGACGCGGCTGACGCACGCAAGGCGGGCAAGCCGTTCATCGGTTACAGCGACCTGACCGCCATGCTGACCTGGCTGACCCTTCACTGCGGTGTGGTCGCCTTTCACGGGCCAATGCTGGCCGGACGCCTCGGCAAGGGCGACGATGGGTACGACCGGGCGTCGTTTGAGAAGGCACTCTGTCACGCCACACCGATGGGAGAGCTGGCGCCCGCGGGACTCGAGACGATCGTGCCAGGCGAAGCGATCGGCATGCTGCTCGGCGGCACATTGACCCAGCTGCTTGCGTCACTCGGCACGCCGTACGAATTCCGGCCGCCGCAGGGTTATGTCCTGTTTCTCGACGAGGTCGGAGAGCGTCCCTATCGACTCGATCGGATGATGACTCAGCTCGAACACACCGGACTGCTGGCGAAGGCCAGCGCCGTCGTCATCGGCGAACTGCCACGCTGCGACGAGCCGTCGGGCACGCCCACCGGCCGTGCGACGATGGCCGAGATGCTGGCGGATTTTCATGGTCCGGTCATCATGGGGTTCCCGTCGGGACACACGAGCGGACCGTCGATGACGCTGCCGTTCGGCGTGAGTGCACGGATCATTGCGGACGGACGTCCGCGCGTCATCATCGAGGAGTCTGCGGTCCAGTGAGCACACGCGTTCATTTCATCGGCATCTGCGGCACGGCGATGGCCACACTGGCGGCGATGCTCAAGCGCAAGGGACTCGACGTTCGCGGATCCGATCAGGACGTCTATCCGCCGATGAGCGACTTCCTGGCTGCGGAGCAGATCCCGGTCTTCAGCGGCTATCGGGCCGAGCAGGTCACACCCGATCTCGATCTGGTCGTCGTCGGGAACGCCATCTCTCGTGGGAACGTCGAGCTCGAAGAAGTGCTCGATCGACGTATCCGCTACTGTTCGTTGCCGGAAGCGATTCGGGAGCATTTTCTCTGGGGCGCTCGCTCGGTGGTGATCGCCGGCACGCACGGCAAGACGACGACCACATCACTCACCGGCTGGCTGCTGACGCACGGCGGGGCCGACCCCTCGATGCTGGTCGGTGGCATTGCCAGAAACTTCGGCGAGCACGGATCGAGCTACCGGCTGGGGCAGGGCCGCGAGTTCGTGATCGAGGGCGACGAGTACGACAGCGCGTTCTTCGACAAGACCGCCAAGTTCCTCAAGTACCTGCCGGACATTGCCGTCATCAACAACATCGAATTCGATCACGCGGACATCTACGCCGATCTGGATGCCGTCAGGCTGGCGTTCCGCCGCCTGGTGCTGCTGGTGCCGAGGAAAGGGCTGCTGCTCCTTGGTGTCGATAGCGCTGCGGCGGGTGAGCTGGCCGGGGCGGCGAAATCACGAGTACAGACGTTTGGGACCAGCGACGGTGCCGACTGGCAGGCTCACGATCTCGCGCCGACGGCCGCCGGGACCCGCTTCCTGGTGCGGCGGCATGGCACACCGTTCGGCCAGTTCGAGGTGTCGCTGGTCGGCGCGCACAACGTCCGCAATGCGCTGGCGGCCTTGGCGGTGGCCACCGAGGTGGGCATCGGGCGCGAGCGTATCGATGAGGGGCTCCGCTCCTTCGAAGGGGTGAAGCGGCGTCTCGAGGTGGTCGGCCAGGCCCGCGGCGTCACCGTCTTCGACGACTTCGCTCACCATCCCACTGCGGTGGCCGAAACGCTGAATGGCGTGCGAGCGGCGAACCCCGACGCACGAATCTGGGCCATCTTCGAACCCCGCTCAGCATCGTCGTGTCGCCGTGTCTTTCAAGACGACTTCGCGAAGGCGTTCGGTTCGGCGAACCGGGTGCTCATCGCGCCTGTGTTCCGTTCCTCCCTTCCTGAGGCGGAGCGTTTGTCGGTGCCGACGCTGGTGCACGATCTGAAGTGCGCTGGTATCGAGGCGCGCGAGGCGGCATCGCTCGATGACATCGTCGCCACGGTGGGGCGCGAGCACCGGCCGGGTGACCTCGTCGTGGTCATGTCGAATGGTGGCTTTGGCGGCATTCACCAGAGGATCGTCGCCGCGGTCTCCGCGACTTCGGAAACATGACCGCGCCGTTCCGCATCGTCGACGCCGGCGATGCGGTACTGATCGTGGCGTTCGAGCCGGTGTGGGATGAGGCGGTCAATGCGCACGCAGTCGCCGCGGCCGCTGCGCTTCGTCAAGCGTCGTTGCCAGGCGTCAGGGACATTGTGCCCACCTATCGCTCGGTGGGGATTCATGTCGAGCCGCTTCAGACGTTACAACCCCTTCGCGACGCCATCTCGCGCATCGTTGCGGCTGCCACGGCGATGACAACAGAGTCGCGTCCGCCGATCGAGATTCCGGTGTGCTACGGAGGAGTCTTCGGCCCCGACCTGCGTGACGTCGCCGCCTTTGCGCGCGAAGATGAGGCGGCCGTGATTGAAAGGCACGTAGCCAGAACGTATCGCGTCGGCATGCTTGGCTTCATGCCGGGGTTCGCCTACATGACAGAAGTCGATGCGCGGATTGCCATGCCGCGCCGCGCCGTGCCGCGTACGCGTGTGCCTGTGGGCTCGGTAGGTGTGGCCGGGGCGCAGACGGGTATCTATCCGTTTGAGTCACCAGGCGGCTGGCAGCTCGTCGGACGAACTCCCGTGCGGATCTGCGACTTCTCGAAGCCCGATCCGTTTCTGCTGTCACCCGGCCGCCTGGTACGTTTTCATCCGATCGATGAGGACTCCTTCGCGCAATTGGCAGAGGAGACAGCGTGAACACGCGCATCGACGTGCTGCGGCCCGGCCTGTTCACGACAATTCAGGACGGCGGACGGTGGGGCTGGCAGTCGCATGGCGTGTCGGTGGCGGGCCCCATGGATCCGGTTGCGTTCAGGGTGGCGAACGCGCTCGTGGGCAACAGTCGCGACTGCGCGGCGCTTGAAGTCACACTGACGGGACCGACCCTGCGGTTCGACGGCCCGCGTGCCGTGGCGGTGAGCGGCGCCGTGTTCGAGCTGTTCGTGGACGACGCGCCGGTCACCAATGCGGAGCGGTTCGTGGTACCGCGCGGAGGGACGTTGCGATTTGGTCAGCGGATAACGGGCGCGCGTGCGTACCTGGCGGTGGCCGGCGGCTTCAACGTGCCGGTGGTGCTCGGCAGCCGCGCCACCCACACGCCGTCGCGGCTTGGCGGCTGGCATGGCCGGGCGCTGGCCTCGGGCGACGAACTGCAGACGGGAAGCGCCATGGCGGCATCACCACAGACGTCGGCGCGGACGCCCGAACTGCGAACGCCTTACGCGTCATCGATTCGAATCATGCCGGGACCCGATCACGTGGATTTCGCTGGCGATGCCCTGACCGTGCTCACGCGTGCTGCGTACGTGGTCGGCGTCGATTCGAACCGTACCGGCTTTCGCTTGGGCGGCGCCCCAGTCCCGCGACGGTCGGCAGACGATCAGTTGTCCGACGTGACCGCGATTGGCAGCCTGCAGGTGCCGACGTCTGGGCAGCCGATCCTGTTGATGGCCGACCGGCAGACCACTGGCGGGTATCCCCGAGTGGCCACGGTCATATCAGCTGATATTGGCGTTGCCGGTCAGGCGGCGCCGGGCGATGTGCTCGCGTTCGAGCTGTGCTCTGCGACGCAGGCGCGCGCCGCCATGGTCGATCTCGAGCGTCAACTCGCAGCCATGGAGATCAGTCGATGAGGCCACGCGCCATTGAGGCGATCGAGCAACGCCTCGGACACGGACGCGTCGCTGCGGCTGAGGCGCTGACGCCGTACACCACGTTTCGCGTTGGTGGTCCCGCGCAGTGGTTTGTGGAGCCACGCGGCCGAGACGAACTCGTGGCCACGCTGCAGGCGGCCTATGCCAACCAGCTGCCGGTGACGATGCTCGGCGGCGGATCGAATGTGCTCATCGCCGACGCGGGGATCAAGGGCCTGGTCGTGCGGCCGCGCGGCGGTGACGTCGTGCGCGTGAGCGAGCGCGAGATTCGTGCAGATGCGGCCGTTACCATCAACGGTCTGGTGCGATGGACGATTAGTCACGGCGCGGCCGGCCTCGAGGCGTGGGCCGGCACCCCTGGCACGGTCGGTGGCGCCATTCACGGCAACGCCCACTTCGGCGGACGACTCATCAGCGAGTACGTGACCCGCGTCGAGGTGTGCGATCGCACCGGTCAGACGCAGGTGCTCGGCCATGCGGATATGGCCTTCGGGTACGACCGCAGCCGGCTTCAGATGAGCGGTGACGTACTGTTGACGGCTTCGTTCGTCGTCGGCGTGGGCGACCCGACGGCGTTGCGCGCCGTGGCGCGGGCCTCGCTGGCCTTCCGTAAGCGAACCCAGCCGCTCGAGTCGCCGAGCGCGGGCTGTGTGTTCCAGAATCCGCAGCGAGGTGTCGATCAGGTCCCGGACGGGATCCCCTGGTCTGCCGGGGCCCTCGTCGACCGCGCCGGCCTGAAGGGCACAACCGAAGGCGGAGCCCGAGTGGCACCGGCCCACGGCAATTTCATCGTGAACGACGGCGGTGCCACGGCCCGCGACATCCGGACGTTGATCGAGCGCTGCCGGTCGGTGGTCCGCGGACAGTTTGGCGTCGACCTGCGAGAGGAAATCGTCTACCTCGGCGATTTCGACGCGTGATCGCTGCTGCCGGTCACGTCTACAATTGAAGGCTTCTCACCCGCATCGAAACCACTATGTCCACACTGTTGATTGAAGGTGGCCGGCGACTGTCCGGTGCCGTTGCCGTAGAAGGCAACAAGAACGCCGCGCTGCCGCTTCTGGCGGCCTGCCTGCTCACGTCCGAAGAGTGCGTCCTCGAAAACGTGCCTCGCATCAGCGACGTCGAAGTCATGGCGCGTTTGCTGGTCGATCTCGGCGCGCACGTGGAGGGGGTCGGCACCACGACGCTGCGGATCCGTTGTCCTGACGTAATCAAGGATGAGCCCGATCCGGCGCTTGTGGGACGCCTGCGCGGATCGGTGTTGCTGCTCAGTCCACTCCTGGCCCGCATCGGCCGTGCGCGATTGGCGCCTCCTGGCGGCGATTTTCCGGCGCGCCGCACCATCGCCACGCACCTCGAAGCGCTCGTCAGTATGGGCGCGCGCATTGTCGACGGACCGGGGCATGTGCTTGAAGCACCGGATGGCCTCAAGCCAACGTCGATCTATCTCTACGAAGCGTCGGTGACCGGCACCGAAACCGCGCTGATTGCCGCTGCCGCCGCTCCTGGTCTCACTGAGATTCGCCACGCGGCCTGTGAACCACATGTGGTCGAGTTGTGCCGATTCCTGACCACGCTCGGGGCCAACGTGACGGGGGCGGGCACGTCGACCATTCGGGTGGAAGGCGGCGGAAAGCTGCGGGGCGGGCGACACCGGCTGTGGGGCGATTACATTGAGGCCGGGAGCTGGGCGGTGGTCGCCGCCGTCACCCGCGGCGAAATCGCGGTGAGCGGCGCCAGAGCGGAGGACCTCGAGGTGGTCGCCGCGGTGCTGAAGCGTTTGAATATCGAGTGCCGCATGGACGGCGACGTCTTCACAGTCGAGCAGTCGAAGCCGGAAGCAGCCGGGCGAATCACGACCGGACTGTGGCCTGGATTTCCGAGCGACCTCGTCAGCCTTGTGACGGTGCTGGCAACTCAGGCCGAGGGGCGGACGCTGGTGCACGACTGGTTGTACGAGTTGCGGTTGTTCGCGCTCGAGCAGTTGAGCGGCATGCGCGCCGATCTGTTTCTCTGCGATCCGCACCGCATCATCGCGACCGGCCCGCGTCAGCTTCGTGGCCGCCCGCTCGACAGTCGTGATCTGCGGTCCGGGATGGCGCTGATCGCGGCGGCCCTGGCGGCGGACGGCGAGAGCCGGTTGTCGCCGCTCGAAACCGTTGAACGTGGCTACGCGCAACTGGTCGACCGGTTGCGGTCGCTTGGCGCCATCGTCGAAAAACTCCAGTAAGGCCAGAGCAGGGGACAGAGATATGACCGCGACTGCATCGAAGGAAACGCTCGGATTTCAGGCGGAAGTCAAACAGCTGCTGCAGCTGATGATTCACTCCTTGTACGGCAACAAGGAGATCTTCCTCAGAGAGCTTGTCTCGAACGCCTCGGATGCGTGCGACAAGCTCCGCTTCGAGAGCGTCGCCAGCAGCGGTCTGCTCGAGAACGATCCGGTGCTGCAGATCCGGGTGGCGATCGACAAGGACGCTCGAACGCTGACCATCTCCGACAACGGCATCGGGATGTCGCGACAGGATGTGATCGATCACATCGGGACGATTGCCAAGTCGGGCACGCGCGAGTTCTTCGAGCGGCTCACGGCCGATTCCGCCAAGAACGCGCAGCTCATCGGTCAATTCGGCGTCGGCTTCTACTCGTCCTTCATCGTGTCGGATCGAGTCGTGGTGCTCACGCGCCGAGCGGGTGCGTCAGCTGACGACGGCGTGCGCTGGGAGAGCGCTGGCGAAGGCGACTACACCCTCGAGACGGTCACGAGGGAAACGCGGGGCACCGACGTGGTGCTTCACCTGCGTGAGGGTGAAGACGAGTTTCTCACGGCGTCCCGTGTCCACGAGATCCTGCACAAGTACTCCGATCACATCACCTTTCCAATTTTGATGAAGAAGGAACAGTGGGATGCGGAGAAGAAGGCGCAGGTGCCAACAGACGAGGACGAGCAGGTGAATCAGGCGTCGGCCTTGTGGGCTCGGCCG
>CADEEX010000133.1 GCA_902826465.1 uncultured Acidobacteriota bacterium | reverse complement strand
GTGTTCGAGGAACCGCACGAATCGAAGTTCGTGGTGTCGCCCAACGCCCCCGTACGTCAAATCTGGGTCTCGGCGCTGTCGCGGAGTTTCAAGCTGTCGTGGGACGGTGAGCAGTCAGCGTTTGCTCTCAACGGCGAGTCGCTACCTGTGCTGCTATCCCGACTGACTCACGAATTTCTCGGGCGCGGCTGAGCCGCCTCATTCCACCACCATGCCTTCGGGCAGGGGATCGGTGTCGGCGAGCGACCACGTGGCCGTGCCCGTGGCCCAGGCTGTCGCGTCGATCGCAGGAATCACCGCTTCATAGTCGCCAACCGAGGTACGGTCAACGACGCGGCCACGCAATCTGGTGCCCACAAGCCCTTCAAGCGTGATGCCCTGCCCGCCCACCGGCAATCCCATCGCATCGAGCACCGAGAGCACCGCCGCCAGCCCGGTTCCTGACGGTCCGCGGCTGACGCGCCCGTGTGCCGTGACCGAGACGGCCCGGAAATCCGCGCCCTCCTGCTGGGCCGGAGCCGTGAAGATGACGCCACCCAGCCCCGTGACATGGTCAAGCAACGGGTGTGTCACGGTTCGCGTCTGCGCGACGGCCTCAGTCAGCGCCAGAGCAATCCGGCGGAGTTCTGAGTTTCGCGTGCCGTCGATGGGCACTCCCGCGGACTCGGTATCGACAATGGCGTAGAAGGCACCGCCAAATGCGACATCGGCTCGCACTCGACGCGAGCCCGTGGCGACCTCGATGCCACCATGGAGGACGAACGCCGGACACCCGGTCAGAGTGAGCGCCGCACCGGTACGCACCGAGTCGCCACGACGAAAAGCGAGGCGGATTGGGCCGACGATCGTGTCGAAGAGCCAGGTGTCCGCCGTCGCCGATGTAATCAGGCCGTATTCCCTCGCCAGCGCCGCCGCCGCGATCGCGCCATCGTAGGAACAACCGCAGTAACCATCGACGTCCATGAACAGCACACCTGCGTCTGCATCGGGCCGACAGCCTTCTACCAGGACAGCCCCGCACATGCCGGCGTGCCCACGGGGTTCGCACATGATGATCCGTCGGAGCGCGTCCGCGTTCGTGTTCACCCACGCCAGTTTCTCAGCCATCGTTCGGCCTTGAGGCGCTGGAAAGCCGGACATCAACAACCGCAGCGGCGATCCGCCGACATGCGCGTCGGCAGTATTGAGTAGGATCACTCGGCTAGCGTGCCATGAAAGCGTTCTACTCCGACACCTTCGTCCTGCCGCTCCCCGAAGGGCATCGTTTTCCGATGCTGAAGTATCAGCGCCTGCGCGAGCGGATCATCGAGGAAGGCGTGATCGCAGAGACCGACCTTGAGGTGCCAGACGCAGCCTGCTGGGACGACCTGCGCCTGGCCCATGATGCCACCTACGTCGCCGCAGTCGCGGACGGAACCCTGGCGCCAGATGTCCAGCGGCGCATCGGCTTTCCGTGGTCGGCCGAAATGGTCGAGAGGTCGCGACGCTCGGTCGGCGCGACACTGGCGGCCGCGCACGAGGCGCTGAATGGCGCCGGCGTGGCGGTCAACCTCGCCGGAGGTACACATCACGCCTTTCGCGATCGCGGCGAGGGCTATTGCGTGTTCAACGACGTCGCGGTCACGGCGCTCGTCCTCCTTCGTGATGGTCGGATCCGCCGCTCGGCGGTCGTCGACTGTGACGTGCATCAGGGCAACGGCACGGCGGCGATCTTCCGCGACGACCCGCGGGTCTTCACTCTGTCGCTACACGGCGCTCACAACTTCCCCTTCCACAAGGAAGTGAGCGACCGTGACGTGGTGTTCGAGGATCATGCCGGAGACGACGAATATCTGACGGCGCTCGAACAGCACGTGCCCCAGGTGCTCAACGATGTTGCGCCCGACATCGTCTTCTACCTCGCCGGTGCAGACCCGTACGCCGGCGACCGGCTGGGTCGCCTCGGCCTGAGCATCGAAGGATTGCGACAGCGCGATCGCCTGGTGTTCGACGCCTGCCGCGTACGTCGCCTGCCAGTCGCTGTGTCGATGAGCGGCGGGTACGCCCACGACATCGACGCCATCGTCACCATTCACGTCAACACCATCAGGGAAGCCTCAAGGAGCGCCACCGCATGGGTCTCATCGAATCGGGACAGAAAGCGCCAGCCTTCAGCTTGAAGGACCAGGCAGGACACACACATCGTCTGAGTGACTACACGGGCACACCGCTGGTGCTGTACTTCTATCCAAAGGACGACACGCCTGGCTGCACCACCGAGTCGTGCAACTTTCGCGATCTCCTGCCGAAATTCAAGGCCAGCAAAGCGATCGTGCTGGGTGTCAGCATCCTCGATCAGGAGAGCAAGGCGAAGTTCGCAAAGAAGCACGGGCTCAACTTCCCACTGCTCGCCGATGAAGAGCACGAAGTGGCCGAGAAGTACGGCGTGTGGCAGGAGAAATCGATGTACGGCAAGACCTTCATGGGCGTCTCTCGTACGACCTACTTGATCGACGAAGCGGGCAAGGTGGCACGGCGATGGGACAAGGTAAAGGTCGACGGGCACGCTGAGGAAGTGCTCGACGCCGTCAACGCCCTATAGCGGGGGCGCCTATCGCGGCCGGCTGGCTTCTTCGGTGAGAAACGCCTGAAAATCGGCTGGCGATTTGATGCTGACCGCCGCTCGCATGCGATAGTGCGCCAGGCCGCAGAGCTGCGAGCACACCACTTCGTATTCGCCGATGCGGGTCGGCGTAAACCACAACGGACCGTCGATGCCTGGAACCGCGTCGTGCTTGACGCGCATTTCCGGAATGGCGAAGCTGTGGATGACGTCCTTGCTCGACAACCGGATGACCACGGGACGCCCGACGGGAAGCACCAGTTGATTCACGGTGGTAATGTCATCGGCCGCGACCGGATCCCGACGGTCGAGACCGAGCGGATTGTCGGGGTCGATCAAGCCAAGGGTCGTTCGGCCGAAGAAGCCGTCGGCTCCAGGGTAGTGAACGTTCCAGGCGAACTGTTCGCCCACAACGCGGACGACCACGGCCTCCGAAGGTGGGGCGGCCGCACGCGTCGCCCAGACCGGGTACGCATGCGCGATGATGAGGAAGGCCTCGACGATCACGGCACACACCGCCAGCGTTGACGCGAGGCCGCGCGTGCCGTGATAGTCGGCCTTCGTGCGCGCACCGCTGCGGAAGCGCCACAGCACCGCGACGAAGAAGGCGGCCCAGACGACAAACATCCCGGCCATGAGCCAGTGCGTCATCGCCATCAAGGCGTCCAGCTCATTCGCGTGCGCCGATGCTGGGTTCGGCAGCCCCAGCATCCTCAGCATCGAACAGCGCCCCCGGGTACGCCATCGGCTGCTGGTGGCGCGGACGACCTCGACGAGGGTGGTGGAGACGCCAGCGCCGCCCGGCGTGCCAGCGACCGAAAGAATGCGGCCATGCCTCCGAGCACCACGGCCACCAGGCCCAGCATGAACGCAATGCCAAGGTTGGTGGCGCGCGTCAGCGGGGCGTCAACCTGGCCAAAACAGACGGGGCACGCGGCCACAACACGCGGCACGACCACGAACAACCCAACCAGCAGCATGGTGTGCGTCCGCATCGCTCTCACACCAGGTACAGCAGTGTGAACAGACACAACCAGATCACGTCGACGAAGTGCCAGTAGAGGGCGGTGCACTCCACGCGGTTGACGAAGTGCCTGGGATTGCGCGTGTACAGACGGGCGCCGGGACCGAGCAGGTAAAGCATCACCAGCAAACCACCAACGATGTGCAGGGCATGAAAGCCTGTGAGAGTGAAATACACCGCGAGAAACGTGCTGTTCGACGGGTACTCGCCGTGTGCGAGGTGTTCGGAGTACTCGAACGACTTGATGCCGAGGAAAACGAATCCAAGAACGACCGTGGTCCACAGCCAGCGTCGATGGCTGGGCCAATCGCCGCCTGTCGCGGCGGCGCGCGCTTTCGAAATCATCAACGACGAGGCCAGCAGCAGGAGAGTGTTGACCGACGCCGCACCAACGTTCAACGACTCACGGGGCCAATCGGTCGCCCCTGCGCGAAGAATGACATAGCTGGAGAACAGCGCGCCGAACAGCATCACTTCGGAGGCGAGGAACAGCCACATCGCGAGCTTGCCGTTGGTCCACCCGGTGTCCGGACGCGCCTCGACGGTGTACGGGATCTCCATCATTGGGCGTCCGGCTCGAACTGCGGGGTGAAATCGGTGGCCGCACCCGGAACGCTGTACTCATACGGACCGCGGTAGGCCGTCGGTATGGTCTGAAAATTTCCGTGCCCGGGCGGTGACGGCGCCAGCCACTCGAGCGTGGTCGCATGCCACGGATTCCGATCGACAGGCGTGCCCCACTTCAGGCTACCGAAGAAGTTCGCAATGAATGGCAGCTGGAACAGGCCGAGGGTCCATGCCGCCATCGCAATCACGACGTGCCACTTGAGCAGCGGGGCGTTGTGGGCGTACTGCAGACCGCCATCGTAGAGTCGACGGTTCATGCCGCCGAGCCCCTGAATGAACATCGGCATGAAGACGATGTTCATGCAGATCAGCGACCCCCAGAAATGAATCCGTCCCAACCCTTCGTGCATCATCCGGCCGGTAGCCTTCGGGAACCAGTAGTAGATACCGGCAAACAGGGCGAAGATGGTGCCGGGTGCCACGACATAGTGAAAATGGCCGATGACGTAGTAGGTGTCGTGCAGTGGAATATCAGTCGGCGCCAGGCCAAGAGGCAGGCCGGTGAGTCCGCCGAGGCCGAACATTGGCAGGAACGCCAACGCGAACAGCATCGGCGTCGTGAATCGAATCGACCCTCCCCAGAGCGATAACATCAGCACTGTCAGGATGACGACCGAGGGAATCGAAATGACCATCGTCGTAATCTGGAAGAACGTGCTCATGGTCGTGCCCATGCCGGTCATGTACATGTGGTGCGCCCACACGGTCATCGACATGAAGCCAAGGAAGCCGACCGCGTAGACCAGTGCGCGGTAACCCCAGAGCGGCTTCCGGGTGTTGTTGGCAATGACCTCCGCGACGATGCCCATCGCCGGAAGGATCAGCACGTACACCTCCGGGTGGGCAAGAAACCAGAACAGATGCTGCCAGAGCAGCGGATTGCCACCGCCTGAGATCGGCAGGGGCTGACCAGTCACGACGAGGCCGCTCGGCATGAAGAAGCTGGTGCCCGCGAGTCGATCCATCAGTTGCAGCGCACCGGCTGCTTCAAGTGGCGGAAACGCCAGCAGCAGCAGGAATGCGGTGACGAACTGTGCCCAGACGAAGAACGGCAGACGCATCCACGTCAGGCCGGGGGCGCGAAGCTGAACCACCGTCACGATCGTGTTGATGGAGCCGAGAAGCGACGACGTGATCAGCAACACCATGCCGATCAACCACAACGTCTGCCCAGGAGCGATGACGGCCAGCGGCGGGTACGACGTCCATCCCGATTGAGCGGCCCCACCCGTGACGAAGAACGACGCCACCATGATCAGCCCACCGCACAGGTAAACCCAGTAGCTGGCCATGTTCATCTTCGGGAACGCCATGTCGGATGCACCGATCTGCAGTGGCATGACGAAGTTGCCAAAGCCGCCCACCGCGAGCGGCACGACGCCAAGGAACACCATGATGGTGCCGTGCATTGCGCCCAGCTGGTTGTAGAACTCGGGCAGCATGATGCCACCAGGAGCATTGGCCGAGCCCAGCCAGCCGCCAATGATGGGGATGGGCCGCAGTGGATAGGCCAGCTGCCACCGCATGATCATCATCAGGGTGAAGCCGAGCAGCAGGAACAGCAGCCCGGTGACCGCGTACTGGATCCCGACGACCTTGTGGTCCTGCGAGAAGACGTAGGTGCGCCAGAAGGACGCAGAACCGTGAACAGGTGCGGTCATCGCAGGAACATCGGCTAGAGGTGACTCGTCTCCTGAGGATGATGGCACGACTCTGTCGTCTATGACACATCTGACCGTCGAACAGGCTCCAGCCACCATCGCCAGCCCGCGCCGACGCATGTGGCTATACGTCGTGGCCGGAACCGTGGCCATCTGTATGATGACCGGCATCACGCTGTTCATCGGCGGCATCGTGATGTTCAAGCGTCACGTGCACTCGGAAGCGACCGCACCCGAGTTGGCCATGCGTGAGTTCGACAGCACCGCGGCACGATTCGCCTCGACGCCGCCCCTCATCGAACTGCGGGATGGGCGTACGGTGGCCATCCATCGAACGCCTGATCGGCCGCGCCAGCATGTCGAGGCGCTGCACCTGCTCATCTACGACGCGGACGATGGTCGCCTCGTACGGATCACGGTTCCTGGCTGGTTGCTGCGCTTCGTCCCCGCGTCCGACCGGTCTTCCGCCATTCGCATCGACGGCGTCGAGGGCTTCGACAGCAGCAGCGAGCATCCAGTGACCTTTGAAGACTTCGAGCGGCACGGTCCCGGACTGATCATCGACGGTCGTGGCCGGCGACGCGGCGAACGGCTCCTGGCCTGGATCGAATAGCCGCTGTCCCCGGAAGAGTCCGACTCAGCCTCCCTTCGCCCTCCATTGCTCCTGTTTTCACAGCAGAGGGGCTGGCATCACGTTTGAAATGTGGTTGGTGCCACGCCTGAACCGAGGACATGATGCTGACCCGCTACCGAATCCTGCCGCTGCTGCTGGGCGTGCTTGTGCTCGCTACCGCATCGGCCTGCGCGACACGGACCTATGGGCGCTACCCCGCGCCCGGCCCGCGCGTCGTCGACGATCGTGCCTATCGCGTCGGCTACGAGTCGGGGCTCGACAGCGGCAGGGATGATGCGCGCCGCGGCCGAAGCTTCGACTACGACCGCCATCGCGACTTTCGCAACGCCGACCGCGGCTACCGCGGATCGGGTAGCCGCAACGACTACCGTCAGCTGTTCCGGCGCGGATTCACGGCCGGCTACGAAGACGGCTATCGCCGCAGCAATACGAACGTCAACCCTGGGCGTCGCGGACCAGTCTATGGCAACACTCAGGAGCGCGCCGTGCCTCGGTCTCCCGCGCAGGATGTGGGATATCGCGACGGCTATGAGGCCGGGCGACGCGATGCGCGCGCCAACGATCGTTATGACGCGGTGCGCGATCGGCGCTATCGCGAAGGCGACCACGACTACAACAGCCGCTACGGCTCGCTCGACGCCTACAAGCGGGACTACCGCAACGCGTTTCAGCAGGGGTACGAACGAGGGTATCGAGACGCGGGGCGCTGACGACTACTCCAACCCGAGAAAACGACGAATCCGAGTCACCAGGGTGTGCGGCGCTTCGACAGGCGCCGCACTCTCGCCCGCTCCTCGGCGTTGTTCCAGTTCGGCACGCCGGGTCGCGACGGCGGCGCCGATCTGCTCCACGGCTGCCGGGTTGGCGAGCACAAACGACCTGAACGCGTCGGCGGTAATCTCAATGATCTCGGAATCTCTGGTCGCCGCGACCGTCGCGTTCCTCGGCGCACCGGTCAGGAGCGACATCTCGCCAAAGAACCCTCCGTCGCCGATGCGTGCGATCTCCTGCTGCGCGGCGCCGGCACGAACGACTACCTCTCCTCTGACGATGACAAACATCGACGCTCCGGGGTCACCTTCGCGGACAATCGCGGCTCCTGCCGGATAGGGACCGGACACGGCCGCCGCCGCCAACGCATCCGCCGCCACCTCGTCCAGCGACGAGAAGATGGACACGGCCTTCAACGCCGCGACGCCGCTGTGATCCATCACCGTCGTCATGGGCACGTCTTCTCGGCTGTACTCGACCTGAATCGGGTACGGAATTTCGATGCGATGCCGCTTGAAGGCGTACCAGACGGCGGTCCGGATCCGATCACGCAGGCGTGAGTCGGCGGCGAAGTCATCGCACCAGACCCGAATCCGGTAGTTGACCGATGACGCCGCAAAGTCAACGACCAGCACTTCGGGCTGTCGGGCCTTGGACAACAGCGGTTCATCCTTGATCGCCTCTAGGATGACGGCCTTGACGCGGTTGGGCGCCGCGTCATAACTGACGCCGACTTCAACTTCGAAGCGGCTGTCGATGGTGGGCTCCGAGTAGTTGATGATGATGTCGTCGGCGAGCTTGCTATTCGGCACGATGACGAAATCGCCCGATTTCGTGCGGATCTTTGTGGCGCGCCAGGTCACTTCCGCCACCTGGCCGTCGGTGCCGGCGATCTGCACCCAATGGCCGACGCGGAACGGCTTTTCGATCTGGATCGCCAGCCCGGCGAACAGGTTGCCGAGTGTGCTTTGCAGTGCCAGGCCGATGACCACGGCGCCGGCGGCGGTGGCCGCGAAGATCCGATCCTGCAGGAGCAGGGTCGCGATGAACGCAAAGACGCCGATGACCATCGCGTCCTGCACGATGCGCGGGAAGCGGTCCGGGACACGATCGGCGCGCCACGGGTTGATGATGAGCGCAATCAGTCCGTTGATGACACCGAAGACCAACAGGAGCGGCTGCAGCGTGATGAGCTGCGATCGCATGGCCTCTGACAGCCGGCCGAAGGCCAGGCCCGAAGCAATCAGCGCGAAAATCGCGAAGGTTGAGGCCGAGACCGTGAGGCGGCCGCGCACATGACGATTCGGAGTCGTCGCGCGCAGCAGGAGCGCAAGAATGAAGAGCGCGAGGCCGAGGCTCATCGACGAGCGGCACTGTACCAAAAAAAACCCCGCGAGCGCGCGGGGCGGTTGTAGAGGGGAAATTTATAGCTGAATGGTAGCGGTACGGGGAATCGAACCCCGGTCCCGTGGCTGAGAACCACGTGTCCTAACCCCTAGACGATACCGCCACTCGGTCGAATAGGAACTCGTCATCCTACCAAACTTGTATCATTGGAGTCCATGCTTCGTTGGCTCCTCGCCCTGATTCTTCTCGTTACGATGGCCGTTGGGGGCGCATACGTGGCCGCCGGCCGTGCCGTGGCTCCGGTTATTTCCATCGATCGCCCTGAGCGTCTCGTCGGCCAGCAGGGCGACCTTCAGGTGTCGGTCACAGCGCCGGCCGGCTCCCTGCTCGAGCTCACCATCGCGCTCGAGCAGAATGGCGCCAGCATTCCCCTCTTCTCACTCGACGCACCGCAGTCGGCGACCATCACCCAACCGGACGCCGATATCGTTCGTGTGGTGCGACCGTTTGGCAAGGCTGGCGTCCCTGAACTCGCACAGGGTGCAGCGACGGTCAAGGTGACAGCGACACGGTCGTCGTTCCTGAACCTGCGCAATCGGTCGGCCGAGGCCAGCAAAGAAGTGCGGGTGCGCCTCGAGCCGCCCCGCATCGCCGTCCTGTCGACACACCACTACGTGAACCACGGCGGGTCTGAGATGGTCGTCTACCGCGCGACCCCAGCAGACGTGCACTCAGGCGTTCGCGTCGGTGACCTCGAGTATGCGGGATTCCCGGCGGGGGGCGCCGGCGCGGCGAACACCGACCCATCGTTGAAGGTGGCCTTCTTCGCGCTGCTTCACGATCAGGATCTGAAAACGCCGATCGTCGCCTTCGCACGCGACGAAGCCGGCAATGAAGCCAGGTCATCGTCGTTCATCGACAACGTCTTCCCCAGGCCGTTCAAACGGAGCCGCATCCAGATTGATGACCGCTTCCTCGAGCGCGTGGTCCCCGAGATCCTCGAACATTCCCCGGAAATCACAACGGCGGGTGGCGCGCTGATCGACGACTTTCTGAAGGAGAACGGCGAACTTCGACGACTGAATGCGGAGAAGATCGCATCGCTGACGGCGGCCACATCGCCGGCACGTTTCTGGGAGGGCGCCTTCGCGCAGCTGGGAAACTCGCAGGTCGAAGCGAGCTTCGCCGACCATCGCACCTACATCTACAAGGGCAAGGATGTCGACCAGCAGACGCATCTTGGATTCGACCTTGCGGTGACGTCGGCGGTGCCCCTGGCTGCATCGAACAACGGCGTCATCGTGAACGCCTCCTGGCTCGGTATCTACGGCAACTGCGTCGTCATCGACCACGGGATGGGCGTCGCGTCGCTGTACGGCCACCTGTCATCCATCGACGTCAAGGTCGGCGACCGGGTCACCAAGGGACAGATTCTCGGCAGAAGCGGCATGACGGGGCTGGCGGGCGGCGACCACTTGCACTTCACGATGCTCGTGGGCGGCCATCCGGTGAACCCCGTCGAGTGGTGGGATGGGCACTGGATTCAGGACCGCGTCGAACGGAAACTCAGCGAAGCAGGTGCTGCCACAGCTCGTCCCTGACGCGGTATCATGAACGAACTTCTTCAGGAGTACTGATG
>CADEEX010000132.1 GCA_902826465.1 uncultured Acidobacteriota bacterium | reverse complement strand
ATTCGGTCGCGCGGCAAATCGGAGACGCGGCCGGACCACGCCACCGGCACCCCGAGCACATCGAACACCGTGATGCCGCCACCAGCCGGCGGAGTGTTCAGGATCCGATCGAGCGCAAGAAACAACTCACGCTGACTGACGGTGTCTGACGACGCTCGACGAAGGGCAGTGGCGGCGCGACGCCCCTCGGCGACTCTGGCGTCGAGCGTTTGCCCGGTGGCGATCACCCGACGATCAACATCAGCGGCGATCGTCGCCACGGTGCCGGCCGCGGTGGTGCCGCCGAAATGTGCGCGCTCCAACGCCATGCCGAGGACGACGGTCGCGGCGCCGGCCACAAGTCCGAGCACCGTCACGCGCGCAATCGATCGGGGCAGCAGCGGGATTCGCGTCACAGCAGGCGACAACTGACAGGATACACGGGTGCTATAGTGAAATCGATTTGGAGCTGAAGCATCTGCTGAAGCGAGGCGGTCTGCTGGCGGCGGCGAACTGGCCGGCGGTGGCCATCCAGTTCGCTGCGCAGACGACGTTTCAGGTGCTCCTCGCCGTCCCCATCGTCGGCGCCGCCATTCTCGTGACGGTGCTGTTGGGCGCCGATCTGAATGGCATCCTGCAGGGCAGCACGCGCGACATCTTCGCCACGGTCGCCGGCACGCTGACGTCGGAGCCACTCGCACTGGTCGCCTTCATCGCCGCGTTTGCCATCGTGCTCGTTGGCGGTTCAATCCTGATGTTTCTCGCCAAGGGAGGAACCGTCGACATCATGCTCGCGGCCGACGCCGCCGCCGGCCCGATCGAGCGCGAACCGCTGACGCTGGCCGCCTTCCGCACCGCGGGATGTTTCACGATGGCGCGCTATGTGGAGGGCTGTGGCCGCCTGTTCCGGCGCTACCTGCCGCTCGGCATCACGCTGATGTGCATCTACGCAGTCGCCGGTGCCGCCTACTTTGCGTTCATCCTCTACGGATACCGGTTCGGGGGGGACAACGGATTTCTGATTGGCTGGGCACTGGTCGCCGCACTCAGCACTGTGGTGGCGGGACTGGGCATTACCGCCGTCAACGTGACCTACCTGATGCTGCAGATAGCCACCGCCGCGGAAGACGTCAGCGTCATGCACGCGGCGCGGGCCGTCTGGCAATTCATTCGCGCGGACGCCCGGAACGTGGCCGGGGTCTTTCTGGTCGTCTTTGCCATGCTGATTGCGGCAACCATCGCATCGGCGCTCGCGTGGTCTGGTGTGGGCCTCATTACATTTGTCCCGCTGGTCGGGCTACTGGTGGCGCCACTGCAACTCGCGGCCGTGCTGGTGCGCGGGCTGGTATTTGAATACATCGGCCTGACGGCGATGGGCGCGTACGTGACGCTTTACCGCCGGCACCTCGCCGCGACGCGGCCTGTCAGCGAACGGACGGCGTGGGCAGGCTCGGAGGTGTCGACCCGTCAGGCGTCTTCGATGTCTTCGGCGATGTGGCGGGAGTAGCACCGGGGGCCGCCGACGTCTCTGGTGCCGTCGCGGGGCGCGAGACACCCGGCACCGCTGGCGGCATCACCGGATTCGGCAGCGGCCCGACGGCAGTCGCCGAGGGATCGTACGAGCGCGTGAGCGCGCGCAGCACCGTCCCGTCCGCAAAATCCCGCGTGACCACCGCGAGGGTCGGCGTCGACACGCCTTCGAGCAGATACGGCATCGTCGCCAGTTCGCCGCCTGCCGGCAGATCGCCGGCCGACGTGCCATCCTTCAGCCAATACGCGAGCGCGTTTCTGGAGATGCCGCTGACCACCAGGGCGTCTCCGGCCCGGAGCGGCCCTCGTGTAGGCCGCAACGGCAGCGGCCGTTTCCAGCGTTGCCCGCCGCTCTTGCGGTTCAGCGCGCGCAACACGTTATCGAACGACACGAAGTAGACGTGCTGCGCGTCGACCACTGGCAGGCCAATCACATCGCCTCCCGTCGGCCATCGCCATGCCACTTCGCCGCTTGGCGCGAGCAGCGAATAGAGATAGTTGTCGGTAGAGCCGACATAGAGGCGATCACTGAGCGCCAGGATTTCGTTCGGCTGCCCACCGATGCGTCGATCCCACACAACCTCACCGCTGTCGACGCGGAGCGCGACGATGCGACCGTTGCTGGTCGGCACATAGATCCGGTCGTCGGCAAGGGAAGGTCTCGCGCGCACACCACCCTCAATGTCCCGGCGCCAGAGCAGACCGCCGTCTTTCGCGCGGAACGCGAGGAGAGTGCCTGAGGAGGTCGACGCGATGAGCCAGCCGTGGTCCCAGGTCAGCGGTACACTCAGCGGTTCCGAGAAGGGCACACGCCACGCCACCGAACCCGTGTCCTGGTGAAGGGCCGTGAGCGCGGCAGGTTCGGCGACGAAGACGAGGCCGTCACCAATCGCCGGCTGTGACGTCGGCGTTGCCGCGATCAACCACAGCAGCGTGCCATGCTCGATGTCGTACGCGACGAGGCGGTCACCTTCGATCGGGAAGTAGCCGTACCTGCCCGACATCGCCGGTGGCGCGGTGAGCTCGTTGTTGAGCGGAAGCGACCAGGCCTGTCGCGCCGGAAAGAGGCGCGACGCATTGTCCGTGGACTGCGCGGCCGCGGTCACGCTCCACAAGAGCGCGATGGCACTACAACATCTTGTGGTTCGCGCGAAGCGCACACCGCTATAATAGCGTCAACTCTTTCCCAATCAGTTCCCTCCAGTGAGCCATCAGACAATCATCGTTCTCGACTTCGGGTCGCAGTACACCCAGCTCATCGCGCGCCGGTTGCGTGAGCTCTCGATCTATTCGGAGATTCTCCCGCCCACGACATCGCCCGAGATCATTCGCGCGAAGCGGCCGGCCGGAATCATCCTGTCGGGTGGCCCGAAGAGCGTGTCAGATCCAGGCGCGCCGAAATGCTCGCCAGAGGTCTTCTCCCTGGGTCCTCCAGTCCTCGGTATCTGCTACGGCATGCAACTGATGGCAGACACGCTGGGCGGCAGCGTGGCACCAGCGGCGCAGCGCGAGTTCGGTCACGCCATCGTGCATGTGACATCAACTGGATCAGGAGCGTCGCTGTTTCACGGCGTGCCTGACAGCATCAAGGTCTGGGCGAGTCACGGCGACTTTGTCGCGGCAGCGCCTGCCGGCTTCGACGTCGTCGCGACCAGTGCGAACGCGCCGGTGGCCGCCATGGCGCATGCCGGGCGCCGGCTCTACGCCCTGCTGTTCCATCCCGAGGTCGCGCATTCGGAGAGCGGGCTCGAGATTCTCCGGAACTTTGCCTACGGCGTCTGCGGCTGCACCGGCGACTGGACGATGCAGTCGTTCATTGCCGAGGCGACTGCGCGCATCAAGGCACAGGTCGGGTCGGGACGCGTGGTGTGCGGATTGAGCGGAGGCGTCGATTCGACGGTGGCGGCGATGCTCATCCACCGCGCCATCGGCGACCAGCTGACCTGCATCTTCGTCGACAACGGCGTGCTGCGCCTGAACGAAGCGCCGCAGATCCGCAAACGGTTCGAGCGGCTCGGGCTGCCGCTGGTGTTCGCTGATGCCAGCGATCTGTTCCTCGATCGACTCGCGGGCGTCACCGATCCGGAGACCAAGCGGAAGCTCATCGGCGCCACCTTCATCGACGTGTTCGAAGCGGAGGCTGCCAAACTCGGCCAGGTCGATTTCCTTGCGCAGGGCACGCTGTATCCCGACGTCATCGAGTCGGTGGCGATTGTGGGGCAGTCGGCCCTCATCAAGAGTCATCACAACGTCGGCGGACTGCCGGAGCGGATGCGGATGAAACTGGTTGAGCCGCTGCGTCAGTTGTTCAAGGATGAAGTGCGTGCTGTGGGTCGCGAGCTGCAACTCGACGAAGAGTTCGTGATCCGTCAGCCGTTTCCGGGCCCCGGCCTCGCCGTGCGCATTCTCGGCGACATCACGCGACCCAAGCTCGATCTGCTCCGGCGCGCCGATGCCATCGTCGCCGATGAAGTGAAGCGGGCGGGCTGGTATACGCGCCTCTGGCAGAGTTTCGCGGTCCTGCTGCCGGTACAGAGCGTGGGTGTGATGGGCGACGAACGGACCTACGAGTACACCATCGCGATTCGGGCGGTTGAAAGTCGCGACGGCATGACCGCCGACTGGGCCAGACTTCCTCACGACCTGCTCGCCTCGATCTCGTCGCGCATCGTCAACGAAGTGCGCGGCATCAACCGCGTCGTCTACGACATCAGCTCGAAGCCACCATCGACGATTGAGTGGGAGTAACGCGTCCACCAGTGTCTGACTTCGTCCATCTTCACCTGCACACTGAGTTTTCTCTGCTCGATGGCGCATGCCGCATCGACGAGCTGCTCGACGAAGCGGTCAGGCTGAAGATGCCGGCGGTCGCGGTGACGGAACACGGGAACATGTTCTCGTCGGTCATCTTTCATGACCACGCACGCGCCCGTGGCCTCAACCCGATCCTGGGGTGCGAGGTGTATGTCGCCCCTGGCGATCGACGGACCAAGAGCGGCAACCCCGGGGAGACCCAGAACCACCTGGTACTCCTCGCCGAAACCAACGAGGGGTATCACAACCTGATCAAGCTGGTCTCGGCCGGCTACACCGAAGGGTTCTACTACAAGCCGCGCATCGACAAAGAACTGCTGGCGCAGCACTCGAAGGGACTCATCGGCCTCAGCAGCTGCCTGAAGGGCGAAGTGGCCGAGGGACTCTGGAAGCAGCAGGACCGGCGGTCGGTCGAAGCGGCTGCCGCGTATCGCGACATCCTTGGTCCGAACAACTTCTTCCTTGAGATGCAGTGGCACGGCATCGAGGAGCAGCGCATCGTCAACACGGGTCTTCCGGCGATCGCCAAGGACCTCGGCCTGCCGATGGTCTGCACCAACGACGTGCATTACCTGCGCGAGACCGATGCCCATGCCCACGACATTCTGCTGTGCATCGGTACCGGCAAGGCGTTCAGCGATCCGAAGCGCTTGCGCTACGACGCCAAACAGTTCTTCCTGAAGACGCAGGAAGAGGTGGCGGCGACGTTCAAGGAGTTCCCGGACGCGGTCGCCAACACGATGCGCATCGCCGAGCGCTGCAACGTCAACATTCCGAGCGGCGAGAACTTCCTGCCGAACTTCGATGTGCCGGCGCCCTTTACGCTCGACGACTACTTCGATCACGTCGCCCGCGAAGGCTTCCAGCAGCGGTTGTCCCGCCTGCGACAGCTGGCGAACGCCGGGACCCTGCGTCACACCATCGACGAGTACGAGCGGCGCCTGTCCTACGAACTCGAGATGATCAAGAAGATGAAGTACCCGGGGTACTTCCTGATCGTCTGGGATTTCATCCGCTATGCCCGCGAGCAGGGGATTCCGGTCGGCCCTGGCCGCGGTTCGGCCGCCGGCAGCCTCGTCGCGTACTGCATGCGCATCACCGACGTCGACCCGATCGACTTCGATCTCATCTTCGAGCGCTTCCTGAACCCCGAGCGCGTCTCGCTGCCGGATATCGATATCGACTTCTGCGAACGACGCCGCGGCGAAGTCATCGACTACGTCACTCGCAAGTACGGCCGCGAGAACGTCGCCCAGATCATCACGTTCGGCACGATGAAGGCGAAGGCGGTCATCAAGGACGTCGGGCGCGTCCTCGAGATGCCATTCTCGGAGGTCGACAAGGTCGCGAAGCAGATTCCGCCGGCGCTCGACATGACGCTCGACAAGGCGCTCGAAGAGAGCCCGGCGTTGAAGGAGATGGAGCAGAACGACCCCAAGGTCAAGGAGCTCCTCGCCGTCGCCCGCCGACTTGAAGGCATGACGCGCCACGCGTCAGTGCACGCTGCCGGCGTCGTCATTGCGCCAAAGGCGATCACCGAGTACGCGCCGCTCTACAAGGGGGCCCGCGACGAAATCGTGACCCAGTGGTCGATGAAGGAGATCGAACGCGTCGGCCTCCTGAAGATGGACTTCCTGGGCCTCAGCACGTTGACGCTGATCTTCGACTGCATCGAGGAAATCAAGCGGACCACTGGCGAGGTCCTCGACATCGACAACGTGCCGCTCGACGATGCCAAGACGTATCAGGTGTTTCAGGACGGCGCCACCTACGGCATCTTCCAGTTCGAAAGCAGCGGCATGCGCGACATTCTGCGCAAAGCGAAGCCACAGCGTCTCGACGATCTGATTGCCATGAACGCACTGTACCGGCCAGGCCCGTTGCGCAGCGGCATGGTCGACGACTTCATCGCCCGCAAGCAGGGCAAGACAGAGGTCAAGTACGAGTTTGCCGAGCTCGAACCGGTCCTGTCGGATACCTACGGTGTCATCGCCTACCAGGAACAGGTGATGCGCATCTCGAACGTGCTTGCCGGGTTCAGCCTCGGCGAGGCCGACCTGCTGCGCAAGGCCATGGGGAAGAAGAATCCAGACGTCATGGCCAAGATGCGCGGCAAGTTCGTGGAGGGCGCCAAGAAACTCGGACACAACGAGAAGAAGGCCGCACACATCTTCGAGCTGATGGAGCACTTCGCCGGATACGGCTTCAACAAGTCGCACTCGACGGCGTATGCGTTTCTCGCCTACCAGACGGCGTATCTCAAGGCCAACTATCCGTGGCACTTCGCATCGGCACTGTTGACCATCGAGTCGCAGAACACCGACAAGCTGGCGCTTTACCTCGGCGAATGCCGCGAGCGCGACATCCCCGTCCTGCCACCGGATATCAACGTCAGTCAGTTGCGCTTTTCCGTGGAACCCGGCCACGGCGTCCGCTTCGGGCTCACGGCGATCAAGAACGTCGGCGAAGGCGCCATCGAGTCGTTGCTGTCGGTGCGCGCCAAGCAGGGGCGGATCACCTCGCTGCATGCGCTTTGCGAAGATCTCGACCTGCGGCTGGTCAACAAGCGGGTCTTCGAGAGTCTCGTGAAGGCCGGCGCCTTCGATTCCCTCGGCCGCGACGATGCCACGCTCGCCTCGATCCCGTCAGCGTCGCTTCGTCCACGGCTGATGGCCGCCATCGACGCCGCCTGCGAAAACGGCGCGCGGGTGCAGCGCGATCGCCTGGAGGGCCAAGCCCAGCTCTTTGGCGGCTTCGGCGACGACGAGGTCGAGACCAGCGCGACGGTGCCCTTGCCGATGGCGCCGGCCTGGAGCGAGACCGAGCAGTTGTCGTTCGAGAAGGAAACGCTCGGACTGTACTGGAGCGGCCACCCGGTCGACCGCTTCCTCGCTGATCTCAGAGAGTTCGGCGCCAGGACCACCGGCGAGCTCGCCGACCAGCAGCCGGCCCCCGCCGCCGATAGCTGGGGACCCGGGGGACGAAAACCGATTGAACCGGACACCAGCATTGGCGGCGTCATTGCCACGTGCCGTCAGCTCAAGACGAAGAAGGGCGACCGCATGGCGGTCTTCAGCCTCGAAGATGCCCAGGGCAGCGTCGAGGTCGTGGTGTTTCCTGAAGCGTACCAGCGCGCCGCCAGCCTGATCGAAGCCGGCACGCTCGTGCTGGTGCGCGGCAAGCTCCAGCGGGAAGATGACTCGGCCAAGATTCAGGCGACCGAGATCACCCTGCTCGAGACGGTCCGCGAACGGGTGGCGCGCGAGGTGGCGATCCGCGTGAGAATGCCGGCCACACGGAACATCTTCGAGGCGCTCGGCGAGGTGTTCGCACGTCACAAGGGCGATCGGCGCATTTCGTTCGAGCTGGAACTGCCAACACAGGTACGATTGCGCGTGAAGGCCGATGTCGTGTCTCCGCAGTTCCGCGTCCGCCCGTCGTCGGCGCTGATCGCGGAAGTGGAGCAGATCGTCGGCGTCGGTGCCGTCTCGCTGCGGTGACTCATGCCTGCTGACACACTGGAATTCGAAGAACCTATTGCGGTCCTGCTCAAGGAAATCGAAGCGCTCTCGATGCTGCCGCAGACCGATGCGCGCGAACGGGAGATCGAATCGCTGCGCCGACGCATCGCCTCGGTACGCGAGGATCTCTATCGCACACTGACGCCTTGGCAGCGCGTACTCGTCGCGCGGCATCCAAGCCGGCCGGGCATCGAGATCTTCATCGAGCGGCTGTTCACGGGCTTCACGGAGATTCACGGCGACCGTCGCTTTGCCGACGATCACGCCATCATGACCGGCTTCGCCGAGTTTCACGGCCAGCCGGTACTCATCGTCGGTCACGTGAAGGGCGGCGACACCAAACAGAAGATTTTCAGGAATTTCGGCTACGCCAGGCCAGAGGGCTATCGTAAGGCGCTGCGTGCCATGCGCCTGGCCGAGAAGTTCCGCCGGCCGATTCTGGTCTTCGTTGATACACCGGCGGCCTATCCGGGTATCGAGTCTGAAGAGCGCGGCGTCGCCGAGGCCATCGCCGTGAACCTCCGCGACATGATGCTGCTCGACACGCCGGTGCTGGTCGTGGTCACCGGCGAGGGCGGCAGCGGAGGCGCGTTGGGTATTGCGATCGGCGATCGCGTGCTGATGCAGGAGTACTCGATCTACAGCGTGATCCCTCCAGAAGGTTGTGCCGCCCTGGTCTGGCGCGACGCGTCCAAAAAGGCTGAAGCCGCCGAGGCGCTGAAGCTGACGGCCCCGGATCTGCTCGGCTTTGGCATCATCGACGAGATCATTCCTGAGCCGGTGGGTGGCGCCCACACCGATCACGCACTGACCACGCAATTGCTCGACGGCGTTCTGACGCGTCTCCTTGCCGAGGTGAGCGCTCTCGACAACGCGACCCGCCTCGAGCAGCGCTACCAGAAGTTTCGCAGCATGGGCCGTCTCGGCCTCGAGTTCCTCGACGAGGCGGCGGGCTAGCGCCCGGCTCTCCTCGATGGCTGTGGCCCCGCGAAAATGGGAGGCAGTGCCCTGCGACACTGCTGCCGCCGACCGATTGGCGGCCGAACTGGGTGTGCCGCTGATTGTCGCCCGCTTGCTGTGTCAACGCGGCTTCGCAGACCCACAATCGGCGCACGGGTTCCTGCACCCCTGTCTCGAGCAGATGCACGACCCGATGCTGCTCGCCGACATGGGGCGGGCCGTCGACCGCATCCTCGCCGCCATTGCCAAGAAGGAACGCATCGCCATTCACGGCGACTACGACGTCGATGGTGTCACGTCCACCGTGATTCTTCGGCGCACGCTGGAGCTGCTCGGCGCCGACGTGACCCACTTCATCCCGGAACGGCTGAAGGACGGGTATGGCTTGCAACCGGCCTCCATCGACCGCTTGCACGCCGACGGTGTCGGCCTCGTCGTGTCGGTCGATTGCGGCATTCGTGGCGCGGACGCGGCGCGACGCGCCCTCGAGCTCGGTGTGGATCTGATCGTCACCGATCATCACGAACCCGATGCGGAGCTGCCGCCGGCCTTCGCCGTGATCAATCCGAAACGCCACGACTGCTCCTATCCCGACAAGTATCTCGCCGGTGTCGGCGTGGCACTCAAGCTGGTGCAGGCACTGTGCCGCCGGGCCGGTCGCGACACGTGGCTGCCGGGATTCATCAAGGTGGCCGCGATCGGCACGTTGGCCGATGTCGTGCCGCTCGTCGGCGAAAATCGCGTCATCGCCAGGCTCGGACTCGACCTGTTATCGCGAGGTCCTCACAAGGTCGGGCTCCGTTCATTGCTGGAGGTCGCAGGCCTGACCGGCAAGACCATCGACAGCTATCACGTCGGCTTCATGCTGGCGCCACGCATCAACGCCGCGGGACGCATGAGCACGCCGGACATTGCCACACGTCTGCTGTTGGCCGGAGACGAAGGGCTGATCGCCGAGGCCAGAGCGCTCGCCCAGCAGCTCGATGGCGAGAACGTCCGGCGGCAGGAAGAAGAGGCCGAGATCCTCGCCGCCGCCAAGAAGGTGGTGCAGACCGACCCGGAGGTCGGCGCCAGGACCGTGCTGGTGGTCGCCGGACAAGGCTGGCACCGTGGCGTCATCGGGATCGTGGCGTCGAAACTGGTCGACGCGTTCCATCGCCCGGCCATCGTGCTATCGCTCGACGATGACGGCGTCGCACACGGATCGTGCCGAAGCATTCCGCATTTCGACCTGCTCGCCGCTCTGGAGCGATGCGCCCACTGCTTCGTTCGCTTCGGCGGGCACAAGCAGGCGGCGGGGCTGACGATGGAGGCCGGGCGCGTGAGGGAGCTGCGCGCCGCCATCAACGACGTGGCGGATGAAACGCTGGGACCCGAGGATCTGATGCCTCGTCTGCGCGTCGATGGCGACCTCATCTTTCGCGGCATCACCGGCGAGGTGGCGGCCGGCATCGCCTCGCTCGCACCGTTTGGCGCAGGAAATCCGCGGCCGGTGTTCACGGCACGC
>CADEEX010000131.1 GCA_902826465.1 uncultured Acidobacteriota bacterium | reverse complement strand
AGGGTTCAAGGGTTCAAGGTGCTGAGCCCTGTCCCTGTCCCCACGTCCCGTAGCAGTCTTTCCACCTTCGCCATCACCGTCGGCCAGCGGTACTCGCGGTTGACGTAGTCGAGGCCCTGCCGCCCGAGTTGCTTCGCCTCGGCGGGGTTCGCCAGCAGGTACTCGACGACGCGCGCGAACTCGTCGTAGTTGTGGTACGTCAGCGCGGCGTTGGCGCGGTGCGCCTGCCCTTTGAGGACGCTGCAATGGCCGTTCACCACCGCCGCCAGACCGTGATTCCACGCCTCGAGCAGCACCAGGCTCAAGCTCTCGAAGCGCGAGGGCACGACCAGCATCGCGGCCTCCGCCAGCAGCGCGTCGCGCACGCCCTCGTCCACGAAGCCCAGGCGCGTCACGCGCGGATGATCGGGAATCGGCATGTTCACCGGCCCGGCCATCACTAACTGCAGGCCATCATCGTGCTCGCGCGCATAGCGGACAAAGTGATGTAACAGCGTTTCACATCCCTTGTTCGGGTCGATGCGCCCGAGATAGAGCAGGTACGGTGCGCGGACGCCAAGCCCCTCGAGCGCGCCGACGCGCGGCGGACCGGCCGGCGCGAGTCCAGAGCCGATCACGCAACTGGGAGGCGGCGCCACAGACAGCCGCCGCTCGACCAGCCCCTGCTCCTCTGGCGTCAGGAACACATAGCCTGCGGCCTTGTCGAGGAACGGCCCGACGATGTCCATGCGGATCAGCGGATCGTCTTCGGCGGTGGGCACGAGGATCGCCCGATCGGCCACACGTGGCAGACCGAAGTAGACCTCGGCATAACGGAACGCCCAGAACAGCACGCGATCGAAATCGCGCCCATGGTCCCGAAGGTAGTCGACGAGTCCCGGCGTCAGCGGACCGTTCTCCCTGAACCACTCTTCCTGATCGGCCACGCTGGCCGTCCCGCTGAACGCAATCTCGCTGATGTCGTGAAAGCGGTGCAACGATCGCTGCCGCGCGACGGAAAATCGGATCACGCGCACGCGGTTGAGCGTCGCCTCGCCAGCCGGATACTCGTTGCGCCACGTGATGTGATCCTTGGCACAGGTCGTGAGCACGGTAACGTCGTGCGACGCCGCCAGACGCTCGGCAATGTGCCGGCAGTGCGCCTCTGAGCCTCCCGCGAAGTCGGTGCCGTACCGGTGTACGACGCAGGCGAGCCTCATTCGGACTCGAGGCCCGGGGCTCGAGGTCCGAGACTCGGGGCTGGGGGCTCGGGGCTCGCACCTCGGCCGCCTCGCTCGATCGCCTGGCGCAACCGCGCATTCTCGATCGCCAGTTCCTCGACGCAGGCAAACAGCACCTTGTTCACGCGGCGCTGCGTCCGGAAGTTTTCGAGGCTGTACTCCCAGAGCCAGCGAAACATCGGCAGCAGCAGGCGGCGCTTCACGAAAATGAGCAGCGGGCCGACGCCAGAGCGGTGGCTGGCCCACGTGAGATGCAGACTGAGCCGCCACTCTTCGTCGCTGTCGAGCAGATCGGGGAGCAGCAGCGCATCGTGATCGCGCGCTTCGAGCGCGCGGCGTAGGGTGACGTCGACCTTCTCGTAGAGGTCGACGTCGCGGTAGTCGGTGGCGCCGCCTCGTGCCAGCAGCCGCTTGCGCCGTGCGCGGCGCACATCGTCTTCGAGCTCGGACATCAGACGTCCGACCTCGAGCGATGCGGGCTGACGATCGGCGGACATCGGTGGCGTGCTACTTCTTCGCCCCGGTGAAGGTGCCGCCGCCGAGGCCGGTAATCTCGAGCGTCCCCTTCATCGTCGTCGGCGTGTCGACCGTGCCCTTGTAGGCCACCGGCAGGCTGTAGCCCTGCACGTCCGCCGTGAAGTTGAAGGTAATGTCCTTCCCCTTCAGCGTCCCGGTGAAATCCGCTTCGCCGAGCGTGCCGGAGTAATGTCCGGTCAGGTTCTCTCCGTCCTGCTTGAACACGATCGTCGGCGAGCCAGCGCCGGCTTCCGTCTGCACCTCGAACGACCAGGTGCCGCTGATATCCAGCTTGGCGGCCTGCCCGGCATAGGCCAGCGACGCGGCCATGGACAACGTAAACACAACGGCGACGAAGGCGCGGCGAGTCATCTCGAGCATCATCAAATCTCCTTGCGAAGGGCAATTATGCCCCGGCTCAACCGGCGTCACACGCGAGACTGCGTTTGAAACTGCTTCAGCGCGCGATGCTGCGGATGTGCGCCGTGTGGTGCTTGCCGTGCCACGAATACAGCGCCAGCGCCTTGTCCAGACGAAACGGCCCCAGCTCCGGGTGCATGTACTCGCGGGCAAAGTCGCCATCGGTCATGTGGCGCAGCACCAGCACCCAGCGCTGGTGCAGCGCGTCGATGAGGTCGAGCGACAGCGATGGCGGAGCCGTCCGCGCGTCGGGAAGCGACGCCCACCCGTTCTCGTCGTACGGACGAATCGTCGGGGTGTCTTCGGTGAGTGCCAGCTTGAAGCGCACGAACGCGTTCATGTGGCTTTCGGGGACGTGGTGCGTCACTTGCCGCGCCGTCCATCCACCGGGGCGATACGGCGTGTCGAGCTGCTGTTCGCTGAGCGCGGCAACGGCGTCGCGAATGTCGTGCGGCAATCGCTCGATGTCGGCAATGAACGCACCGCGCGCGACAGCGTCGAGGGGCGTGGCGGGCGCCTGGAACTTGCCGATCGGAAAACGAAGATGGAGGTCGTCGCTCATGACCTCCATCTTATCCGGACTTACTTGCCGTCGAGCTCCGCGTAGATGGCGTCGACCGCCGCCTTCTGACGATCGCTGCGGTAGCCCGGGTACTTGCCCACCAGGTTCATCGCGGCGACCGCCTCTTCCGACGTCTTGCCCGCCTTCTTCGCCGCTTCCGCACCGGCCAGCAGGTCGGCGTTGAACTGCTGATACTCCTGCAGATCCTTCGGCGCCATCACCGCGCTGTGGCCCGGCACAATCGTGTCCACGTTGCGGATGCCGGCAATCGCCTTCGCCAGCGTCTTCGGGAACTGCACGCCGCTGCCGCCATTCGCGCGATCGAGGAGCGGCGCGTCCTTCCACGGAAACATGTCGCCGGTCTGCAGCACGCGAATGGCCGGATACACGATGAACGTGTCGCCGCTCGTGTGGCCCGCGCCGAAGTAGTAGAGGTCGATCTGATCCTTGCCGCTGCCGATCGACAGCTTGTCCTTGTAGGTGCGCTTTGGCAGGAACTGCGCCTTGTCGCCCTTGAACGCGTCCATCTTCGCCATGTTGGTCTTGGTGTTCTCGTGGGCGACGATGTCGACCGTGGCCGGGAAGCCTTCGTTGCTGCCGGTGTGGTCGCCGTGCGTGTGCGTGTTGATGATCGTCGTCACCGGCTTGTCAGTAATCGCGCGAATCTTCGCCAGCAGCTGGTCGCCGTAACCGGACAGCTTGGTGTCCACCACCACCACCCCGCGCTCGGTGATGAACACGCCGACGTTGCCGCCGGTGAAGGAGGTCCCACCCGGCGTTGAGGACGCGATGATGTAGTAGTTGTCCTTCACCTTCTGCGCGTCAGGCAGCGGTGGACGCACCGGCGCCTGCTGCGCCGTGATCACGGTGGACACCACGGCAACGGCGCTCAGCGCCGCACACATTACTGCTCTGGTCATGCTCTCTCCCTCCAGCACCTTGGAACGCGGAACCCTGAACCCTGGAACCCAGGAACCCAGGAACCCTGGAACCTTGGAACCTTGGAACCCTTAAAAGTCCAGGTTCTCCGTAACCCGCCGGCCGTTCTTCGCGAACTCGTCGCGCAGCATCGCGATCCGGCGCTTCGCTTCACCGAGATCCTCGACACCGATGAGCGCATTCAACAGGTCGATATACCACGGCAGCTTCACGCGGTCGCGGACATACGTGTCAACGATGGCCCGCGCCACCGGCAACGTCGTCTTCTTCGATGCGTCGTGCACATCTTTCGATGATGCGGCAAGGAGCTTCGCGTACTCCTCCTCCAGCAAACGGTTGAACAGCGCTTCGGTGAACGGCGCCCCCTCGAGCACACCGGTTGCCGCGTCATCTTCGGTGAGCCGCGCGCCCTTGTGCAGCCACTCCCAGAGAATGCTCAGGCGGATTTCGCCAGTCGCCATATCCTCCATGAGATAGAGCACATCGTCGTTGCCGAAGAAGTCGGCCGGCTTGAGCGCGGCCGCCTGCATCCCCTGCTCGAAGGCGTTGCCGTACTGCACCGCGACGCTGATGAGATCGCGCGCGCCGCGAATGGTGCGCGGCCCGCCTTCGAGTTCGGTGAGCGCAGCGGCGTCGGCCGCACCGTAGGTGAGTGGCGGAAACGGGCGCCCGCTCTGGTTCGCCAGGCCGACCCGCTCCCAGACAGGCCGGACGATGTGCACCATCTTCCAGTGGGCGACCCACTTGCCGCTGGCGCCAGCCTTCTGCTCGCGCTCAGCGCCGGCCAGGGCGCGGTCCATGCCGCGCTTGACGCCTTCCGCCGAGCCCACCGGAATGTTCGGCTCCATGCCGCCCTGCCACAGCGCGTACTGCTTGAGCGCATCGGGCGTGTTGACGGCGCGCCTCACACGGTCTTCGTAGTGACGCATGTAGCCGTAGGTCATCGTGATCGCGTCGATGTTCGGATTGATGAACGTCGGATCCCAGGCGAGCGCGTCGGAGACGCTGTTGATGTAGTCCCAGCGCCCGGTATTGAACCCGACGAAGCGCGCACCGAGCGCGGCGCGAATCTCCATCAGCTGAAAACTGGCTTCGAGCTGCTCCACCAGCACATAGGTCTTGATCGCGCCGTGCGGCAGGTGACGCAGTTCTTCGAGCGAGGAGAGCAGCCGGTTCCAGAATGCCGCCTCCTCCGCCGTTTGGATCTTCGGCAGGTAGAGCACCAGCGACGACCCGGCATCGCGCAGCGCGCGCTCGTTGTTCACGATGTAGAGCACGGCATCGACCAGCGACGCCGACAGCCCGTCGCCGCCGCTGTGGCGGATGTGGCGATCGTCGAGATGCAGGCCGCGGGCACGGAAGATCTTGGTGGTGAACGACAACTGCGTCCGCCAGTCGGTCACGATCGGCCGCTCGAGGAAGCCGGACGACCAGTGGTTCATTTCCGAGGCGACCTGTTCGGCCACGCTCAGGAACTCCTGCCGACCGTGGATCGCGAGCTTCAGGTTGCGCTGGTTGTCGAGCGACATCGTCGACACCTGACCGAGCGCGTCTTCGCCGTCGAACATCCAGCCGTCGGCGCCGGAGAGCAGCGCATAGGCGGCGTTGCGCAGGCTGCTGACGAGCGTCGCGCGCGGCTTCGCGGCAGGTCCAGTGCCCTGAATCCACTGCCGCTCGAGGTCGTGCGGAATGGCGCTCCCGGCAAACTGCCCGTCGCGCGCCTGCTGCACGGTGAGCGCCGTGCCGGCAATGTGGGTCGCGGGATCGAGGAAGTCGAGCGTTTCCCGGCCAGTCACGCGTGCCGCACGCCGCGACAGCCGCGCCGCCATCAACGCCTTGCGTTCGGCGTCGAGTGGCGCCAGTTCGTTGAGCGCGGCCACCGCGGTCTGCGTGAACAGATCGTCGTAGGCGTCTTCGACGCCGGCTCGAAATTCAATGCGCGACGCCATCAGCGCTCCGGCCACTCGTAGTGGTTGACCCAGTCGAGGAACTCTTTCGCCTTCGGCTGGTTAGCCTGCAGCCACAAACGTGGCCCCTCGACCGGCGAACGCTGAATGGCCCAGTTCACGAACGCCTCGACATAGCCGCGCTTCTTCAGCTCGACGAAGAACGGCAGGTAGTGGCGGCCGCTGAAGGTTGCCCGATCCTTGCTCAGGTCGCGCGCGGCGAGCTGCGTCAGGAGGCCGTCCACCTGCTGAACGAGCGCGCTCGCCTCCAGGGTGCCCGAGTCGAGCTGCTGCAGCAGACGCTGGTGGCTTCCCGCAAGTTGCGATTCTGGCGCCGAGAAATCGCCCTCGTCTGTCTTACGCGGCGCCGCCGGGGCGACTGGACGCATGCCACGGGCGACCGCCTGATTCTGTGGCGCGTTCGGGTCGTTCGAAAGTCCGCCGCGCAGCACCGTGCGCAGGAATCCGTACGACCGCAACGCCTGAGGACCGCCGGGCTCGAGAATCAGCGACATCGAGAACGCGAAGAAGCCGGGCACCGGGTAACCGTCCTGCTGGAAGATCTGACCGAGCATGAGGTGTGCCGGCGCCTGCATCGGCTCTACGGTAATCGCCCGTTCGAACGACGCACGCGCGGCCACGCGGTTGTTCAGGCTCTCGAGCTCGGTGACGCCCTTGTTGTAGTAGAGCATCGATGCCGTCGGCACCGCAGCAATGCCCCGGTTGTAGGCGTCAATCGCCTTCTGCGGCTCGCCCATCAGGTCGTGAGCCGAACCGATCAGGTCGTAGAACATCGGCAGCTGCTCGGACTGATAACCGAGTCCCCGAGTGGCCGACGCGAGCGCACTGGCGTACTCCTTGAGCTCGAGCTGCGAATAGGCGAGTTCGTAGAGCGCCAGCATGTTGTCGGCGTTCTCTTTCAGCACACCCTCGTAGACCGCGATGGCGTCGGCGAACTTGCCCTGGTCGTGCAAGGCGGCGCCCTTGCGGATCGCCTCGTCTTGCGCTGGCGTTGACGGCTTCGCCGGACGCGTCGCGCCCTGCGCGAACGCCACGGACGGACACGCGGCGACCATCAGCACGGCCACCCACTGCACACAGATGCGCATGAATCTCTCCACCGGCTGTGCATTCTACTGCCTCCGCTCGCGCGCCATGACGCGACACCATGGGACAGCTGCGCAGCCGCGCGCAAAACCGCTTCAAGGGTGGTCGGGGCCCGCCGATTCCAGCAGTGGCCAGCCAGCGCCTCAGGGGCGCGGTGTCGCCGCGGAGGACGTGTGGGCATCGGTCTCGATTCTCGGAAATCAGTGTCAGTGGCACGACAGCCGATCCTCGACCAGTCGGGTCAGATCTTCGGCTACGAGCTGCTGTACCGGGGTGAAGCCGACGCGCAGTCCGGCGGCTCCGCCGACCTGCACGGCGCGCGCGTGCTCAGCGACGCCCTTCTCGGCGTCGGCCTCGATGCCCTGACGTCGGGACTGCGCGTGTTCGTCAGCATGACGCATCACCTCCTGCTCGACGGCGCCGCCAGCCTGCTACCACCCGAGAAGACCGTCCTCGAGCTGCCGTGCGACATCCCGCCCGACGACCAGGTCGTCGAGACCTGCAAGCGCCTGCAGGCCGAGGGCTACGCGCTGGCGCTCGACGCCTATCGCCCGGGCAGTCCCACCGAAGCGTTGCTGCCCCACGTGCAGTTCGTGAAGGTGGACACCCGCCGGGCAACCCCGATGGAACTTCGCGCCGCCGTCACCCGCCTGCGGAACCGGCCAATCAAGCTCATTGCCGAAAGCGTTGAATCCGCACAGGCCGCCGAACTGGCACGGGGCGTCGGCTACCACTACTTCCAGGGCTACTACTTCTGTCGACCGACGACGTTCGCGCGCGCGCCGCTGCCGGCGCGTCGCCTCGCCTACATGAACCTGCTGTCGGCGCTGAACAAGCCAAACCTGAGCCTCGACGAAGTCGAGAACCTGGTGAAGCACGACCTGTCGTTGAGCTATCGCGTGCTCCGCTCGGTCAACTCCGCAGCGTTTGGCCTCGGGCAGGAAGTGACCTCGATCCGACGCGCGCTCGTGCTCCTCGGTGTGGCCCAGATTCGCAAATGGGCGTCGGTGTGGACGCTGGCCGGGCTCAGCGACGGCGGCACGCCGGAAGCCGTGTCGGTGGCCCTGGTCCGGGCGCGCTGCTGCGAACTGCTCGGTGAACAGATCAAGGACCCCGATGCCGGTTCGTACTTCCTGCTCGGCATGTGCTCGCTGCTCGACGTCATCCTCCAGCGTCAGATGAAGGACGCGCTCGCCGACATGCCGCTGCCGGCCTCAATCAGCGAGGCGCTCCTCGGCGGAAAGAACCGCGCCCGTGCCGTGCTCGACGCCATCGTGGCGCACGAACAGGGCGAGTGGGAACAGGCCAGTGCCTGCGCTGCCGCAGTGGGCATCGATGACGATGCGCTGTCGGCGATCTATGCCAAGGCGTTGTGCTGGGCCCGCGAACTGTCACGACAGTCGGAGGCCGCATAGCGGTCATGCATCGACCGCGCCGACAGGTCGGCCTCGACAGGCCGGCAACGATCGCGCTTGGCGACATCCTCACCGGGTTGTCGCACGCCCTCGACATCACCGAAGGGCAGGAGCGCGGCCACACGGCAAGAGCGTGCCTGATCGGCATGCGCCTGGCGACGATCCTCGGGCTCTCCGAGGTCGAGCAGAGCGATCTCTTCTACGCGCTCCTGATCAAGGACGCCGGCGGCTCGAGCAACGCCTCGCACCTGCATCAGCTGTTTGCGACGGGCGACCCCTCGCGACGCGAGATTGGCCTGCGCGACTGGCGCAGCCTGGTGCGCGAATCGGGCTACGCGCGCGAGTACGCCGGTATTGGCGGGTCGATCTGGGAACGCCTGGCGCACATGCGCCACCTCTCGCGCGCTGGCCGCGAAGAGCGGCGATCACTGTTCCGTGTCCGCTCCAGTCGCGGCGCGCGCATGGCGCTTGGCCTCGGACTGTCGGAAGCGTCGGCGCTGGCCATTCGCGCCATGGATGAACACTGGGACGGCGGCGGCGACCCGCAGGGGTTGGCCGGCGACGACATTCCGCTGCTGGCACGCATCATGGGCCTCGCCCAGGTCGCCGAGATCTTCGCGCACTCGCAGAACGCAGCGGCCGCCCTCGACATCGTCGAGAAACGCAGTGGACGCTGGTTCGACCCGGAAGTGGCGGCGGCGTTCCGCACGCTCGCAACCGACGCCAGCTTCTGGGCCTCGTTGCGGCAGGACTCGGTGGATCACCTGGTGAAGTGCGTCGAACCGTCGCAGGTCCGCATCGTGGCCGACGATGCCCGGCTCGATCAGATCGCCGATGCCTTTGCGACGCTCATCGACGCCAAGTCGCCGTACACCAGCGACCATTCACGGCGCGTCGCGTTCCTGGCCGTCAGCATCGGCGAGCGGCTCGACTTCACGCCCGACGAGCTGACGCGCATCCGTCGTGCGGCGTTGCTGCACGACATTGGCAAGCTCGGCGTGCCGAGCCGCATTCTCGAGAAGCCGGGACCGTTGACCGAAGACGAGTGGCTGCTGGTGCGCAATCATCCCAAGCACACGCTGCAGATACTGCAGGCCGTGCCCGGTTTCCGCGACTTCGCCTTCGATGCCGCCTGTCATCATGAGAAGCTGGACGGCAGCGGTTACCACCAGGGCTTGACCGCCGATCAACTGAGTCCGACCGCACGTGCGCTGACGGTGGCCGACATGGCCGATGCGCTGCTGACCGACCGTCCGTATCGCCAGGCGCTCGATCCGATCGAAACGCTCCGCATCCTGCACGGCGACTGCGTCGCCGGTCTGCTGTGTCCCGACAGCGTGGACGCCTTCACCGACTACGTCGCCGAGCGGCTGTCGTCGGCGGAAATCCAGGTGTCGGAGTACTCGTCTGATTCAGACGACGACCTCTCAACGCGGCAACAGTAGCCGCGGGAGCCATCACTCACCGGTGAGGGTCAGAAACAATAGCGGATCGACACGGTAGATCCGCAGACGAATGATCAAGCGGCCGACAGTCTGGTCACCCGCAGCTTCTTCACGCTCCGTTCGGCATGCCACAGGTCGTACTGCACCTGCTGATTCATCCAGCTCTCCGCAGTCGTTCCGAAGGCCATTGACAGACGAAGAGCCATCTCCGGACTGATACCGGCACGGCCGTTGAGAATAGCCGACAGCGTCTTCCGGCTCACCCGAAGCGCTCGCGCCGCAGCCGTCACCGTGAGCCCCAGCGGCTCCAGGCACAGCACTCGCAAGACTTCACCAGGATGTGGCGGGTTGTGCATCTTCACCAATGTGACCTCAGTGGTAGTCGACGTAATCAACGGCCGTTACGTCAACGCCAGCAAAAACGAAAGTGACCCGCCAATTACCGCTGACTTTAACCGCCCATGTCCCCTTCCGGACGCCCTGCAACTCGTGGAGAGCCAGCCCAGGCAGGCCCATATCCGTCGGCGTCGCGGCGACGGCCAGGCGGCCCAAAATCAAACGCAGGCGGTCGGCGTGCTTGGCTTGAATCCCGCGCTTGGTTCCGGCGACGAAGAACTGCTCAAGTCCTTTGTGCCGAAACGACTTGATCGCCACTCGGATGACTGTAACGCAATGGGTTACGATTCGCAACAATCTGCACGGTCAAAGCCGGCAGTCCATCAGGGCCGCTGGGAGAGGCGACAACAGCACTTTGCCGAACGAGGGCGCCGAAGCCATGGACCCACAGGAACGGCAGTG